>JAATGD010000384.1 GCA_015654965.1 Hyphomicrobiales bacterium | reverse complement strand
GCTGCGAAAAGCTTGTCGACGCGCGTTTTTACACCACATCGCCAGATATGTTTTCGGACACGGAAATGGAACAGTTCAACACCATTTCCAGCGCCGCACGCATGCGCCGCTTTGGTGGAGACTGTTATATTTACGGCCTCCTTGCCTCCGGACATTGCGACATTGTGCTCGAGACAGCTCTGCAACCTTATGATTACATGGCTCTGGTTCCGGTGGTGAAAGGCGCTGGAGGCTGCATCACCGATTGGCAAGGAAAGGAACTTTCCATACATTCGGAAGGTCGGGTACTGGCTTCGGCATCGCCACAACTTCATGAAGAGGCTCTATCTCTTCTGAATGGATAAAAGATTCAATGGCTTATCAGACGACCATAGAGAAAACCGTATTTCGCTTTACCGACCTGAAGGAATTGCTGGCCAAGGCCACGCCGGAACGATCGGGGGACCAGCTTGCAGGACTTGCCGCAAGTGGTCCGGTGGAACGCCTTGCCGCGCAAATGGCGCTGGCGAACTTGCCATTGAAGGCATTTTTGCAGGAAGAGTTGATTGCATCCGAAAAGGACGAGGTGTCGCGGCTCATTGCCGAACAACACGACGCCACAGCCTTTTCCCCCATCTCGTCATTGACCGTCGGGGAATTGCGCGAATGGTTGCTGCGTCCTGAAACCGGACAACGACAGCTTGAAGCTGTCACCTATGGTCTGACACCGGAAATGGTCGCCGCCGTTTCCAAGATCATGCGGTTGCAGGATCTGATCACGGTTGCCGCAAAACGCGAAGTGGTGACGCGGTTCCGCTCGACAATCGGATTGAAAGGCCGTCTTTCGACCCGTAACCAGCCCAATCATCCAACCGACGATTCGCGCAGCATTGCAGCTTCCGCCATCGACGGCCTGCTGATGGGATCGGGCGATGCGGTCATCGGCGTCAATCCGGCCACCGATGCTGTGGAAGATTATATCCGCATCGTCTCGCTGCTCGACGAATTGCGCACGCGGCTCGACATACCGACACAGACCTGCTGTCTGGGCCATGTCACGACCGCCTTACAGGCCATGAAAAAAAACGCGCCTGTCGATCTGGTGTTCCAGTCTGTCGCCGGCTCTCAAAAAGCCAATGAAGGTTTTGGTATCAATCTCGACCTGCTACGCGAAGCCCATGACGCTGCACGCGCGCTCGGGCGTGGCGCACCGGACGCCAACCTGATGTATTTCGAGACCGGACAGGGTGCGGCGCTTTCGGCAGATGCGCATTTCGGCGTCGACCAGCAGACGATGGAAGTGCGCGCCTATGCGGTTGCGCGCGCATTTTCACCGCTTCTGGTCAATACGGTCGTCGGTTTTATCGGGCCGGAATATCTCTTCAACGGCAAACAGATCATCCGCGCGGGGCTGGAGGATCATTTCTGCGGCAAGCTCATGGGCCTGCCGATGGGCGTCGATGTCTGCTACACCAATCATGCGGAAGCCGATCAGGAAGACATGGATACGCTGCTCACCCTGCTTTGTGCCGCCAATGTCAATTTTGTCATCACGGTTCCCGGTGCCGACGACATCATGCTCAATTACCAGTCGCTTTCCCATCATGACGCGGTCTATTGCCGTGAAACGCTCAACCGCCCACCCGCACCGGAATTCGAGAAATGGTTGCTGAATATCGGTCTGATCAATGAGACTGGCATGCTTCAGGACAGGCCAGCTCAGTTGCAAAGCCGGATATCCTCGCTTGGTCTGATCGGAGGCTGATAATGAGCGAGCGCGAAATCCAAAATCCTGCTACGCCAAATGAGGCCCCTGTCAAAGAACAAAGCCTTGATCTGAAAGCGATGACAGATGCCCGCGTCGCACTCGGGCGCTTCGGCTCCGGCCTGCCGACCAAGGCGCAACTCTCCTTCCTGCTGGACCATGCACGTGCCCGCGAAGCTGTCTGGACGGCACCGGATCTCGATGGGATGCAAACACGCATCAAGGAACTGGGACTTGATGCGGTCGTGGTTAGCAGCATGGCACATGAGCGCAGCATATATGTGCGCAGGCCCGACCTTGGACGCCAGCTTTCCAAAGATTCAAAACAGGTTTTAAAGAGTGCCCGAGCCAGACATGGCGCAGCGGATGTGGTGATCGTCGTTGCGGATGGATTGTCGTCCAGCGCCG
>JAATGD010000173.1 GCA_015654965.1 Hyphomicrobiales bacterium | reverse complement strand
GGCACCTTGTTTTCGGGCGATGAACCGGCACATTGGACCCTTCCCGCGCTCGACGCCCCGCATGTGATTGCGGTCGAGGGCCTGTCACCAAAACTGCACCCCTGCTGCGGTTCGACCCATAATGCGATCGATATGATCCATGATCTGCGCCATGAACATGGTTTTGGGCCGGATGATATAGAACGGATCGAGCTGATCGTTGGCCTCGCCAATTTCCGCAATCTCGCTTATCCCGACCCACAGGATGAGATGGAGGCGCGTTTCTCCATGCAATATTGCGTTGCGCGCGCGCTTTATCAGGATGTGCTCAGGCTTGAGGATTTCACACCCGAAGCTGTGAAAGATGCACGAATGCGCGCGCTTTTCCCGAAAATCACCATGTCCGTAATGCCCGAGGCCGAAGAACGCGCCAGCAAGAAACCCGCGCACAAGGCCATCGTGACAATGAAGAACGGCCAAGTCTTGCGCGCGCAACGCGCCTATGCGCGCGGCACCATCGAAGCACCTCTTTCAGAAGAAGCCAAGCGGACGAAATTCATCGATTGCCTCGGTGGTCGCCCCGATGCGGAAGCGATTTACGATCAATTGCTTGCCATGGACGATTTGGCGGACCTCACGCTGATCGGGCGCGTGATAGCGGAGGCGGCCTGATGCCGGTCATCCCCGTTGAGGACCTGATTGATCTGCGCGAAACACGGATTGCCGCCGTGTCGCCTGACAAAGCGATCTGGGCCTGTATTTCCAACCGCTCGGGCCTGCCACAAATATGGTTGTGCGATGCGGGCGGCAACAACCTGCGTCAGGTCACGGACCTGCCGGAACGCGTCGTGCAACTGGCCTTTTCCCCCACGGGACACGATATCCTGTTCACCACCGATGTGGGCATGGATGAGCGATACCAGTTCTGGCTTTGGAAAGAGGATGGCGAACCAAAAGCACTGACCGATGCGCCGCATGTCGCCCATATCTGGGGCGCATGGTCGCCCGATGGCACCCATATCGCCTATGTCGCCAATGACCGCGATCCCTATGCGATGGATATCATGGTCATGCACGTGCAAAGTGGCGCGGCAAGGCGCGTTTCACAAGGGGACCGTTTTCAGGAAGTGCTCGCTTGGACAACGGATGGGGCCGCGCTGATCCTGCGGGTGGCGCAAAACGGGACGGCCGATCAGCAATTGGTTCGCCTTGATCTTGCAGAGGGAACACTCGCCCCGCTTGTGCCGCATGAAGGTCGGGTCAGCTATCCTTCGCTCAAAACCGACAAGACCGGAGACGGCGCATTCCTGCTCTGCGATCAGGATAGCGGCTTTCAGGCGCTTTATCACCTGAATTTCGCAACAGGCGAGATGACGCTTCTTTTCTCGCAAGCCGGGCACGATATCGATGCTTTTGCTCTAACGCCGGAGCAGGACAAGGTGGCTCTGCTTATCAACAGGGACGGGTTTTCCTCCCTGCGCATATGCGATCTCAACGGCTCGTCTTCGGAAAATGTCGAACTGCCCTTTTCCGGCATGGCAAGTTCGCTGCGTTTTTCAACGGATGAGATACTGTTGATGACGCTGGAAGGGCCGACCCGTCCGGCTGGCGTCTGGGCCTATCATCTCAACGAGCAGGCATTTTGTGAAGCAATCGGCCCCGTTGCGGGAAAAGTCGATCTGCGCACTCTCGCAACGCCTCAATGCCATCGCTTTGCAAGTTTCGATGGCACGCAAATCCCCTATTTCGTCTATCCGCCGCAAGGGCCGCGCCCCGAAAACGGCTGGCCGGTGCTGTTTCTCATCCATGGCGGCCCGGAATCGCAATGGCAGCCGAATTTCCGTGCCGACCTGCATCATTACCTGTCACGCGGCATCATGGTGATCGCGCCCAATGTCCGTGGTTCGACGGGCTATGGCCGCGATTTTCACGAGGCCGACGATGTGGAGCGGCGGATGGATGCGGTCGAGGATTTATTGGCCCTCGCACGCAGCGTCGCGCAATGGCCCGAGATCGATGGCAGCCGCCTTGGCATCATGGGGCAGTCCTATGGCGGTTTCATGGTTTTGGCCGCCATGACCGAGGCGCCCGAACTCTGGCGCACGGGAGTGGATATTTACGGCATTTCCAATTTCGCCACGCTGATGGAAACCACAGGACCATGGCGTCGGGCCTTGCGCTCCGCCGAATATGGCGATCCTGACAAGGACGAAAAGCTGCTCAGACAAATCTCTCCCGTTCACCGTCTCGACCGTATCCGCGCGCCGCTTCTGATCGTGCATTGCACCGACGATCCCCGCGTGCCGATCGAGCAGGGCGAACAGGCATTTTCCCGCCTGCGTGGTTTTGGCGCGAAAACAGCCATGCTGCGCATTGAGCATGAAGGACACGGCTTTTCCCGCATATCAAACAAAACAAAGGCTTTTGCCACGATTGCCGATTGGCTTGTCACAACCCTGTGACGTTGGAACAAACAGAGAGGTACGGATATGAAACTTATAACCCACATCAGAACGGCGATGCTTGCAGCAGGCTGCGTTGCAGCCCTGCCCGCCTTCGCCGCCACACCACAAAATGCCTTTGTGATGGCCTATAATATCGATGCGATTTCGACCTTCGATCCCGCGCAGGTTGCCGAAGTTGTCACAGACGAAATTCTGATGAACACCTGCGATGCGCTGGTCAGTTTCGACCCGAAGGACGAAGCGAATTTCATCCCCGCTCTGGCGAAAAGCTGGGATGTCTCGCAGGACGGCCTGACCATCACTTTCCATCTCGCCGATAATATTGTTTTCCCGGATGGAACGGCAGGCACGGCCGGCGATCTGGTCTGGTCGATGCAGCGCGTGTTGTCCAAAGGTTTCGGTAATGCGGCAACCCTGACCGAATATGGTTTCAGCAAGGAGAACATGGCCCAGTCAATCACTGCTCCCGACGATAAAACTGTCGTGCTGAAACTCGACAAGCCCTATCCGGTCAATCTGATCATGGGATCGATTGCCGCCAATCGCGTCGCGGTAATGCTCAATCGCAAGGTGGTGGAATCACACGCCAATGGCGATGATCTGGGCAATGGCTGGCTGACCTCAAATGTCGCCTGTGTCGGACCTTATTCTATGGTGCGCTGGAATCAGAGCGAAGCGGTCATCCTCGAAGCCAATGAAAATTACACAGGCCCCTTCAAGCCCGGCCTTAAGCGCATCATGATCCGCCATGTTGCCGAACCCGGCACCCAGCGCCTGATGCTGGAGAATGGCGATATCGACATTGCGCGCAACCTCAACCCGGACGATCTGCGTGAGATCAAGGCCAAGGACAATATCCAGATTTCCAGTGCCTTAAAGCCATCGCTTTTCTATATGGGTATGAATCTGAGCGATCCGATTTTCGCCAATGAGAAGGTGCGCCTCGCCATGCGCTATCTCATCGATTATCAGGGGCTGGCGACCAGCGTCATGCAGGGCATCGGCGTGCCGCGCGCAAGTTTTGTCCAGCTCGGTGCTTTCGGGGCGCTCGATGAGAAGGAAGGACAGCCCTTCAAGGCCGACCCGGAAAAGGCCAAGGCCATTCTTGCCGAAGCCGGTTATCCCGATGGCCTGAGTTTTACCATGATCATCGGTTCGCACCCTTATGCCGATCCGATCGTGCAGACAATACAGGAAGCCGCATCAAAGGCAGGCGTGACGATCAAGGTCGAACGCATGTCCAATGCGCAGCTTTTTGCCAAAACCCGTGCGCGTGATTTTCAGGGCGCGTTGCTTGGCTATAAAACCTCGGTGCCGGATGCGCATGGCATGGCATCGCGTTTCGTCGCCAATCCCGACAATGCGCTTGAAGCCAAGATGACGCAATATCCAAGCTGGCGATCGTCCTACTTCAATGAAAAAGACAATGAAGCTGTCGAGGCCGCTCTCTTCGAGCGCGATCCCGCAAAACGCACGCAAATGTATCACGCCATGCAGCGCGAGATGATGGAACGCGGCCCAATGGCCTATATCATGCAGACTATGGACAATGCGGCCATGCTGACATCCGTGAAAAACTGGACGTGGAACGGTTTCCGTACCTACTACTCTTTTGTCACGAAATGAAATCACAGGCGGCCTGCCTTCACAGGCCGCCCTTTCATATTATCAGTTGAAAGACGCACCTATGACGCAAGCCGCACGCACCAATCCCGCAAAATCCTGGCAAACAGCGGACCCCGCCTCTCTGGGCTGGAACTCAGGCAAGCTCGAAACGGTCACCACACTGTGCGAAGCGCAGGAAACCGACTGCCTGCTGATCGTTGAGCAGGGAAAGATCGTCTATAGCTGGGGTGACATTGAGCATAAATATCTCTGCCACTCGATGCGGAAATCCTTTCTTGCCGCCCTCATGGGCGAGGATGTCGCATCAGGCACGATTGCGCTCGATGCAACGCTTGCCGAACTCGGCATCGATGACAATGAAGGCCTATCGGAGGTCGAGAAAAATGCGCTGGTCTATGATCTTCTGACCGCGCGTTCGGGCATTTATCATCCGGCGGGCTATGAGACGCAATGGATGAAAATGATCAAGGAAAAGCGCCATTCCCATGCGCCGGGCACCTTCTGGTGCTACAACAACTGGGATTTCAATGCGCTGGGCACAATCTTCGTGCAGAAGACCGGCAAAAGCGTGGCGCAAGCCTTTGCAGAACGCATTGCAGGTCCCGTCGGTATGGAAGATTTCTTGCTTGCCGGTGAAAAGCCGGATGGCTGGACCGAAAATTTTGCCGAAAGCCGGCATCAGGCCTATCCGTTCCGCATGTCTTCACGCGACCTTGCCCGTTTCGGGCAATTGTTCCTGCAAAAAGGCGTGTGGTCGGACAAACAGATTTTGCCAAAGGGCTGGGCTGAGGAAAATGTCATGCCCTATTCCCATGCCGGTGCACGCGGTGCCTATGGCTATATGTGGTGGCTGGAACGCGATGGCGTCTTTGCGCCCGGTTGCGTGACGCCACGCGGCAGCTATGCCGCGCAGGGTGCAGGCGGGCATTATTGTCTGGTCATGCCCGCGCTCGACATGGTCGTCATCCATCGTGTCGATACCGATATCAAGGGCCGCGCCATCAGCAAGCATGGTTTTGGGCGTTTGCTCAAAGCAATTCTTGAGGCAAGAGCATCCCAGGATTGAGCTGTGTTTTCGCTGTATCTGGAAGAAAATTGTCAATGCCAAGGAAAGAACATGAAAACGATTGACGAAATCGTCGCAAGTCCCGCTTTTGCAAAAGCACGCGACTTCATGAAGGCCGACCATGAGCGGTTTGTCGAGGAAATCATCCACCTGACGGAAATCCCGTCCCCACCGTTTGGCGAAGCGGTCCGTGCGGCCGAATATTGCAAGATGATGCAAGCCGAAGGGCTTGAGGATGTCGAGATTGATGCAGAGGGTAATGTCACGGGTCTTCTGCGTGGCAGCGGCAACGGCACGCTGGTCGCTGTTTCCGCGCATATGGATACGGTCTTTCCTGCCGGCACGGATGTGAAAGTGCGGCGCGAGGGCACCAAACTCTTTGCACCCGGTGTGGGTGACGACACGCGCGGACTGGCCGTGTTGCTTGCGATGATCCGCACTATTAAGGCGGCGGGCATCAAAACAGAAAATGACATTCTTTTCATTGGCGATGTCGGCGAGGAAGGACGCGGCGACCTGCGCGGCATCCGGTATCTGTTCACCAAAAGCCATTATCGCGAGAAGATCGGCGCCTTTTTCTCCATCGACGGCAGCGAAACTGCGCGTCTGGTCACGGGCGGCGTTGGTTCGCACCGCTATCGCGTGACCTTCAAAGGCCCCGGCGGCCATAGTTTCGGTGCTTTCGGTACGGTCAATCCGGCCTGGGCACTGGGCGATTTTCTGGCCGGCATGGCGCGCCTTGAG
>JAATGD010000072.1 GCA_015654965.1 Hyphomicrobiales bacterium | reverse complement strand
GACGCCGGAGCCGGGCGGCGACCGTACGCGAGAAGTGCAGGTCGCGCAGGAATTGCTGCAGACTATGGGTTTCCGGCAGTTCATCCCGATCGTTGCGGCATGTCCCGGTTGCGGACGCACGACATCGACGGTGTTTCAGGAACTGGCACAGACCATTCAAAACGATATTCGCCGCAACATGCCGATCTGGCGCGAGAAATATCCCGGCGTCGAAGCGCTTTCGGTTGCGGTCATGGGCTGTATCGTCAATGGACCCGGTGAATCCAAACATGCCGATATCGGTATTTCGCTACCAGGTACGGGTGAGACGCCTTCAGCGCCGGTTTTTGTCGATGGCAAGAAGGTGACGACGTTGCGCGGCATGGCAATTGCCGATGATTTTCAGAAAATGGTTGCCGAATATATCGAAAACCGTTTCGGGCTTGAGCAAAAAGTGGCGTCCTGATCAGCTTTTTCGCTCGGCAATGAAGCGGGCAGCCTGTTTCAGAATGGTGGCATTGTCACCGAACGGTTCCAGCAGGCTTTCAGCCTGCTCGACAAGCCCGGAAAGTTGCTTTCTGGTCCATTCGATCCCATGCAATGAAACAAGCGTGGCTTTTCCGGCCTTGGCGTCCTTGCCGGTGGCCTTGCCCATGGTGGTGGCATCAGCTGTGACATCAAGAAGATCGTCGGCAAGCTGGAAGGCAAGGCCAATGGCTGAGCCGAATTCCGCCATGCGTTCGCGGTCCTCCTGGGATGCGTCTGCAATGATTGCGCCGGATTCACAGGCAAAGCGAATGAGTGCTCCGGTCTTCATCGCCTGAAGCGTGATGATTTCCGCTTCATTGGGCTGCGTTGTTTCGGCCATCAGATCAAGTGCCTGTCCGCCTGCCATACCTCCCAGTCCCGAAGCGCGCGAAAGGGCTGCGACGAGTTTTATGCGGATATCGGCATCAAGATTCGTCTCGTCAGAAGCGATGATATCGAAGGCATAAGTCAGGAGGCTGTCGCCTGCGAGAATGGCGGCTGCTTCGTCAAAAGCCTTGTGTACGGTGGGCTGGCCACGGCGCAGATCATCGTCATCCATGGCTGGAAGATCGTCATGGACGAGGGAGTAGCAATGAATACATTCAAGTGCTGCCGCCACGCGTAAAACCGCATCGCTATGGATACCGAACAGGGCGGCACTTTCGATCACCAGAAACGGGCGCAGCCTTTTGCCGCCATTGAGAACACCGTGGCGCATTGCCGCAACGAGGCGCTCCGGGCGGGCAATCTCACCGGTGCGCAAGCGCAGATCGATGAGACTATGGAGTGCCGTTTCCACTTGCTGGGCGCGGCTGATCAGGGCGGCGGTGAAATCGACAGATATTTGTTCCATAGCATCGGCATGGACGAAAGTGTTGGCGCGGTCAACTGGGCACAAGGATCAGCACAGGCTTTTTCATCAGACGGTCATCCAAGCCGATCATGGGATTCTTTCAGAGAACAGGATTATGAAAGCGGGTTCTCTAGGGTTAATAAATGGTTTATCTCATAATTGGGAACAATCAGGCGGTGGACGTGGCGCGAGTCATTATCAAAAGCAGGGATGGACGTGGTTATCTGGCCGATTCTTTCGGCTGGAACTGGCGTGGCATCGCGTTCAAGCTTCTGCTGACACTGCTCATCCTGCCATTTTTTTTATTGCTGATATATGCGCTGCCTTTCATGCGGCCCATCTCCACATTGATGGTTGCGGATCATGTGCTTTTGCAGGATGTAGACAGGCGTTGGGTGAGCATTGACGACATGGCTCCCGTTCTCGTCAACAGCGTCATGATGGCTGAGGACGGACAGTTTTGCAGTCATGACGGGGTTGACTGGCACCAGCTCGGTATCGTGCTGGGTGGGGCTGGTGCAAGTGGGCCAAGCCGCGGCGCTTCCACCATCACCATGCAGACCGTCAAAAATCTTTTTCTCTGGAATGGGCGGTCCTTTGTTCGTAAAGCGCTGGAATTTCCGTTGGCGATTGTGGCTGATGCCATGCTGTCCAAGCGCCGTATCATGGAAATCTATCTCAATATCGCAGAGTGGGGTCCCGGTATTTACGGGATCGAAGCTGCGGCACAGCATTATTTTAACCGGTCCGCCGCCAGACTGAATGGGCGGCAGGCAGCACTTTTAGCGGTCACGCTTCCCAATCCTGCAATGCGTAACCCGGCGAAACCGACGCGCAACCTGACGCAGCTGTCCCGCATCATCGCTGGCCGGGCAGCACGGGCAGGAAGCTATGTTGCCTGTTTACGCTAATGCAGGAACAGCATAAGATCGTCCGTATTCGACGCCGAAAGGGATGCCTGCCGTTTTGAGCGCGTTTCGATCTGATTTCATCAGATCGGCGCATCTCAACTCTTTTATTCCAAGCATAATCTTATCGATCCTCGTTTCACTCCGGTCGGATTATGCTCCGGCGGATAAAAAAATATCAGACTCCGTCTGGTCAAATGCCGCAGGAGCGTGTATAGGCACCTCACTTTCTGGAATTTTGTCCGATATGACAGGCTCCACGGGGCCGTGCCGGACGTTTATTGATCGATCAGTGGAGCTTGATCCATGGCAGTACCAAAACGAAAAGTTTCTCCGTCACGTCGCGGCATGCGCCGTTCGGCTGACGCT
>JAATGD010000190.1 GCA_015654965.1 Hyphomicrobiales bacterium | reverse complement strand
CGGTGGAAGAGAATATCCGTGTCGGCCGCGAAGGCGCTTCGCATGAAGAGGTGGAGGCCGCAGCCAAAGCCGCCGCAGCCCATGACTTTATCCTCGCCAAGAGCGAAGGCTATGACACGGTGGTTGGTGAGCGCGGCTCGCAGCTTTCGGGCGGTGAACGCCAGCGTCTGGCGATTGCCCGCGCGATCCTCAAGGATGCCCCGATCCTCGTGCTCGATGAGGCGACCAGTGCGCTTGATGTCGAGACCGAGGAGAAGGTCAAGCAGGCCGTGGATGAGCTGAGTGAAAACCGCACGACCTTCATCATCGCCCACCGTCTTTCGACGGTTCGCTCCGCCGATCTGGTGCTGTTCCTCGACAAGGGCCATCTGGTCGAGCGCGGCAGCTTTGCGGAACTTGCCGCACGCGGTGGCCGCTTCTCGGACCTTTTGCGTGCTGGCGGTCTGGCCATCGACGAAAAGCCGGTTATGGCAGTCGAAGAAGATACGATTGGCGAGGGCAGCAATGTCATGCCCTTCCCGGCGCGCGCCTGATCCGCACGTCTGCCAAATTGAAAAGCCCGGCCATGGCCGGGCTTTTTTCATAGAGGCATTTCAAAATGCAAACCGTCATATCCCGGCTCGACATGGCGCGGCGTCTCGCGCATCACCGTCTCATAATCGAGTGGCACATGCATATGGGTGAGAATAGCCCGTTTGGGGCGAAAACGCTCGATCCATTCCAGCGCTTGCGCAAGCGAAAAATGGCTTGGATGCGGGCGATATTGCAAGGCGCCCAAAATCAGCACCTCCGCGCCTTCAATATAATGCAGGCTTTCGTCGGGAAAGGCGCTCACATCGGTGCAATAGGCAACATTGCCGATACGAAAGCCGAGCGATTCGATATCGCCATGCACCTGACGGAAGGGGATAAAGCGAATGTCCCCGCCCGCCCCGCCGATTGAAAACGGCGTTTCAGGCGCAATGTCGTGAATGCTGAGAATCGGCGGATAGCTGGAGTCTGCGGGCGTCTCGAAACAATAGCCGAAAGCCTCAAACAGCCGCTTGCGCGTAAAACGGTTGGCATAGACATCCATCAGGCGACCGTTTTCGACCACATAGGTGCGCAGATCGTCGATGCCATGGATATGATCGGCATGCGGGTGTGTATAGACGGCGGCATCGAGCGAATGGACCCGGGCGTCGATCATCTGGGCGCGAAAATCGGGCCCCGTATCGATCACCACCGTGGTCCGATTGCCAGCCGCGTCGAAACGCTCGACCAGCAGGGACGCGCGGCGGCGATGGTTTTTCGGGTTGTTCGGATCGCAATTGCCCCAGTCGCCATTGATGCGCGGCACACCGGGCGACGAGCCGCAGCCGAGAATCGTAAAGCGCAGGCAATTGCCGGGAGAGTTCACGCTTATATGTCCTCTTGCGGTCGGGGCATTTTGGAAAACAGCCTGAATACATTGTCGCTGGTGATGCGGGCGATCTCGTCCGCGCTCACCCCGATCGTATCGGCAAGCATGGCGGCCGTATGCTGTACGAAGGACGGCTCGTTGCGTTTTCCGCGATGTGGCAAGGGTGCGAGATAAGGCGCATCGGTTTCCACCAGCAGACGGTCATGCGGCACGATGGCCGCGATCTCGCGAATTTCCGGCGAATTCTTGAACGTCAGAATACCGGAGAAGGAAATATAACCGCCCAGTTCAATGCCCTTTTCCGCGAGTGCGCGACCGGACGAAAAGCAATGCAGGATGAAAGGAAATGCGCCTTTGGCGGTTTCCTCAGCCAGAATTTCCGCCATATCCTCATCCGCGCTGCGGGCATGGATGACCAGCGGCAATTGCGTGCGCCGCGCCGCCTCGATATGGGTCAGAAAACCCTGACGTTGCGCTTCAGGCGGCGCATAATCATAGTGATAATCAAGCCCCGCCTCACCTAACGCCACGACTTTCGGATGCTCCGCAAGCCGCACCAAATCGTCGGCAGTAATGTCGAGTTCCTCATGCGCATTGTTGGGGTGCGTTCCGACCGAGCAATAGACAGATTCGTAATTTTCGGCAATTGCACGGATTTTCTCGAATTGCCGTACACGGGTGGAAATCGTCACCATGCGCCGGACGCCAGCGGCGAGCGCACGGCTTACGACCGCATCGCGCTCGGGCTCGAATTCGGCAAAGTCGAGATGACAATGGCTATCGACAAGCATGATCGTACTCAGTTCTGTTCTTCCACGTCCACATAGCGCGGGAAGACCGGCTGCGGGGCGGGCAGTTCAGTGCCGCCTTTCAACGGGCTGGCCGTCACATCGGCAAACAGGCGTTTGTCGGAAGGTATTGCCAGAATATCCAGCAGTTTTTCCGCCGATTGCGGAATGAACGGCTGCACCATGATGCCGACGCGGCGGATGACTTCCGCGGTCACATAAAGCACCGTGCCCATGCGCGCGGGATCGGTCTTGCGCAGCGCCCACGGTTCCTGTCCGGCAAAATAGCGGTTGGCTTCCGCGACAACGGCGAAGATCGCGGCCAAAGCCTGATGCAGCGCCTGATCGTCCATGGCCTTTTTCGCGCTCTCAAGCGCGTCCGCCGCCTGATCAAGAATTGCCTTGTCCTCATCCGTGAACGCGCCCGGCTCCGGCACCCTGCCCTCGCAATTCTTGGCGATCATCGAGAGCGAACGCTGTGCCAGATTGCCGAGATCATTGGCGAGATCGGCATTGGTGCGGTTGACGATGGCCTCATGGCTATAGCTGCCGTCCTGCCCGAACGGCACCTCACGCAGGAAAAAATAGCGCAGCTGATCAAGACCATAGCGCTCGACCAGTTCAAACGGATCAATCACATTGCCGACCGATTTCGACATTTTCTCACCGCGATTGAACAAAAAGCCATGCGCGAAAACGCGTTTGGGCAGCGGCAGACCAGCCGACAGCAGGAATGCCGGCCAGTAGACCGCATGAAAGCGCACGATATCCTTGCCGATAATATGCGCGTTGGCGGGCCAGAAACCCCATTTTTCGTTTGAAGTGTCGGGATAACCGGCAGCGGTGAGATAATTGGTCAGGGCATCGACCCAGACATACATGACGTGTTTTTCATTGCCGGGAACCTTGACGCCCCAGTCGAAGGTGGTGCGCGAAATCGACAGATCGCGCAGGCCGGATTTGACGAAACTGACGATTTCGTTGCGGCGCTCGGCGGGCATGACGAAACCGGGATTTTTCTCATAAAGGTCGAGCAGTTTGTCCTGATAGGTCGAAAGGCGGAAGAAATAGCTTTCCTCCTCGTTCCATTCGACGGGCGAACCCAGCGGCTCGCGACGAATGCCATCATCGCCGACGGTCGTTTCGCTTTCCTCAAAATAGGCTTCCTGACGCACCGAATACCAGCCCGCATAGGAATCGAGATAAATGTCGCCATTCTCTTCCATGGCCCTCCAGATCGCCTGACAGGCCTTGTGGTGGCGCTCTTCGGTGGTGCGAATAAACTGGTCGTTCGAGCAACCGAGTGCCGCGAGCATCGAGCGGAAAACATCCGAATTCTTGTCGGCAAGCGCCTTAGGCGTGATGCCTTCCTTTTCCGCCGTCTGCTGCATCTTCAGGCCGTGCTCGTCGGTGCCGCTGAGGAAAAAAACATCCTTTCCCAGAAGCCGCTGGAAACGCGCCATCGCATCGGTTGCGATTGTCGTATAGGCATGGCCGATATGCGGATTGCCATTGGGGTAGAAAATCGGCGTCGTGAGATAGTATTTTTCGCGGCTCATGATGGACCCGGTCTTTCGATGTTTGAAGCGTGTCTGAACCTTTGGCAAAAACCGTTAGCAGACACATGCAGTAAAATGGTCAGCGCTGACATAACCCATGTCGGCAATCTTGTCACGACAGGATGTTCCACCAACCCGCGTTACATGGGCGTGCCGTGCCGAAATGCCCGATGCGTCTTTTCAAGCAGTCCCACCACGCATTGCCTGCGGTCAAGATTATAGGTTTCGGCCATGTCGATCTCGCGCCCCAGATCGCTCCAGAATTGCGACCACTGGCTGGCCTCGCGCAATTGCCCCGCATCGGCGCGTCTGCGCGCCTCATGCGCAATCCGCTCCATCAGGTGATTGCGGAAAAGCGCGTACTGGATTTCCGCCTCGAGACCGCTGACCGCCGTGCCCAGCGCCTGCGCTTTCGGCAGATCGAAAGATGGGCCTTCTAAAAGCGCATCCACCGTATCGGCGATCTCTATACCGCCATGGGCGAGCAGCAAAAGCGCCTTACGCACGCTGCCTTCAGAGCGCTGGAGCAGCGTGGGTGTGATGCCGGCCTGATCCAGTCCGATCCCGGCCCCGGCATGGCTGAGCGCATCCTGCATCGCCACATCGTCGAGCGGACGCAACTGGATGCTCTGGCAGCGCGAACGAATGGTCGGCAGAAGCCGCCCGGATGAATGCGACACCAAAATGAACAGCGCGCGCGCTGGCGGCTCCTCCAATGTCTTGAGCAGCGCATTGGCGGCGTTGCGGTTCATGTCGTCGGCGGGATCGACGATCACGATGCGCCATGCATGGTCAGACGCCGTGCGGGTCCGAAAATGCGTGACCCTGCGGATTTCCTCCACCGTGATGGCAGTGCGAAATTTGCCCGACTTCTGATCGAACGGACGGGTGATATGCAACACCGCCGGATGCATGCCGCCCGCGATCTGCCGCCACAGAGCTTTGCTGAAATCGGGCCGGTCGAAAAATTCCGGCGCGCTCGACTGCTCGGTATGGCCCAGCATATGCCCGGCCAGATGAAACGCCAGCGTTGCCTTGCCAATGCCTTGCGCGCCCTCAAGCAGCAGCGCATGATGCATGCGGCCCTCGCGATAGGCCTGCGCCAGAAACCGCACCACATCATCGTGTCCGGTCAGATAATCGCTTGCGGAAGGCTCAAAAACACCTTCGATGGAATCATGCGTTTTGGGAACGTCGAGTTCTTCAATCATGACCGCTCCCGTTTTCCGAAATACACCGCAACAAGGGCTGCGATTTCAGTCGCTATTTCATCCTGTGGGCGGTCGGCATCGATTACCTTGCAGCGTTGCGGCTCCGAGCAGGCAATCGCCAGAAATGCCTGACGACGCGCTTCATGCACGCTGATGTCTTCTTTCTCGAAACGATCCGCCACTTCAACGCCGCGTCG
>JAATGD010000349.1 GCA_015654965.1 Hyphomicrobiales bacterium | reverse complement strand
GTGGTCTGGGGAAACGTACGCGAGGAAGAAGGGCTGATTGATCTGCCGATGGCCATCGACCCCGACAACAAGCCACGCCACAGGGTCGATCATGACAATGGAAAACCGGCCCAGACACGCTGGCAGGTTCTGCAACGTTATGACGACCGGACACGGCTACGTTTGTTTCCTTTGACCGGGCGCACGCATCAATTGCGCGTGCACATGAAAGCCCTTGGCCATGTCATTCTGGGTGATGAATTTTACGCGGAAGGTGAGGCACTTGCTGCATCAGACCGCCTGCTTCTTCATGCCGAGCAAATCGCCTTCCGGCATACAGACGGGCATGACGTGCATTTTACAGCGCCTTGCCCATTCTAATGATGTGATGTTTCGAGAATTGCCATGTCGCAGACCATAGACACATCCGATCTGGTCGTTGATTTCGTCGGCGGTGCCGTAGGCCACCGGTTCCGCTCCGGTGAAGGGCGCGGACAGGCGCTGGCCAAGGCCGCAGGACTGAGCGGCAATATCACGCCGGAGATTGTCGATGCGACCGCGGGACTTGGGCGCGATGCTTTTCTGCTCGCATCCCTTGGCGCGAAAGTCACGCTGATCGAGCGCTCTACAAAAATGCATGACCTTCTGGCGCAAGGACTGGAGAGGGCTGCGGCAGAGGGTGGCGCCTATGCCGAGACAGTCGCGCGCATGACCTTGCTGCATGGCGATTCCTGCCTGCTCCTGCCGCAATTAAAGCCGCAAGTGGTACTGGTCGATCCCATGCATCCGCCACGCGGAAACACGGCTCTGGTCAAAAAGGAAATGCGCCAGATACGTGATATTGTCGGCACCGACCCCGATGCGCAAAGACTGATGCAGGTCGCGCTCGAATACGCCCAGAACCGTGTCGTGCTCAAATGGCCGCTACGTGCCGAACCCATCGCCGGATTACGCAAACCGTCCCATCAGATCAAAGGCAAAAGCACCCGCTACGATATCTTCGTCAAAGCAAAGCTGACAGCCGAGGCAACAGGATTTTAACCACCCAAGGACGTTATTGCTCAGGATGCGCTGTCACGACCATAAATCTGATCGGCGCGCTTCTCAAAAGCTTCGGTGAATTTCTTGAAGGCGAGATCGAACATCGCCCCCATCAAAAGCCCAAGTGTGCGGCTTTTGAATTCGTAATCGATGAAGAATTCGACATCGCATTCAGAGCCATCGCCAACCCGCTTGAAAGTCCAGCGATTGTCGAGATAACGAAACGGCCCGTCGATATATTTGACATCGATGACGTTCTCATCCGGCTTCAACAACACCTGACTGGTGAATGTCTCACGAATGAGCTTGTAGCCCACCGTCATATCGGCGATCAGCAATGTCTTGCCATCTCGCTCATTGCGCGAACGGATAGAAAGCGCCTCACACATCGGCAGGAATTGCGGGTATTTTTCCACATCCGCCACAAGCGAAAACATATGCGCGGCCTGATGGTGAACCCGTCTGACATTGGTAAACTGCGGCATGTGAGATCAGGCCTGCGCGGCGACCTGCGCATCACGCGCAGCCTTGAGCTTGGCAAAATCGTCGCCAGCATGATGCGACGAACGCGTCAGCGGGCTGGATGCGACCAGCAAAAAGCCCTTGGTCTTGCCGATGGTAGCAAAGGACTTGAATTCATCCGGCGTTACGAAACGAACGACCGGATGATGCTTTTTGGTTGGTTGCAGATACTGACCGATGGTCATGAAATCCACATTGGCCGAGCGCAGATCATCCATGAGCTGGAGGATTTCATTCCGCTCTTCGCCAAAACCGACCATGATGCCCGATTTGGTGAAGATCGTCGGGTCAAGTTCCTTCACGCGCTGCAACAGGCGGATCGAATGGAAATAACGCGCGCCGGGACGCACTTTGAGATATTTCGACGGAACGGTTTCAAGATTATGGTTAAACACATCGGGGCGGGCTTTCACCACAATTTCCAATGCGCCTTCCTTGCGCAGGAAATCGGGCGTGAGAATCTCGATCGTCGTCTTGGGCGCGGCTTCGCGGATTGCCCGGATCACCTCGGCAAAATGCTGCGCGCCACCATCCGCCAGATCATCTCGGTCGACCGAAGTAATGACCACATGGGTCAGGCCCATCTGCTTGACGGCCTTGGCCACATTCTCCGGCTCATTGGGATCGAGCGCGGTCGGAATGCCGGTGGAAATATTGCAGAATGCACAGGCGCGCGTACAAATCTCGCCCATGATCATGAAGGTGGCGTGCTTCTTGTCCCAGCACT
>JAATGD010000019.1 GCA_015654965.1 Hyphomicrobiales bacterium | reverse complement strand
GTGGAAGCTTGCGCCTGCGCTCGCCGCCGGCAATGCGGTTGTGCTCAAGCCCGCCGAGCAGACTCCGCTCTCCATCCTCGTGCTGATGGAGCTGATCGCCGACATCCTGCCTCCCGGCGTACTGAACATCGTCAACGGCTTCGGCCTTGAGGCTGGCAAGCCGTTGGCTTCCAGTCCGAGGATCAACAAGGTCGCGTTTACCGGCGAGACGACGACTGGGCGGCTCATTATGCAGTACGCTTCGCAGAACATCATTCCGGTAACGCTGGAGCTTGGCGGCAAGTCGCCGAACATCTTCTTCAAGGACGTGCTCGATGCCGACGACGCCTTCTTCGACAAGGCGCTGGAAGGCTTCACTATGTTTGCGCTCAACCAGGGCGAGGTCTGCACCTGTCCTTCGCGGGCGCTGATTCAAGACTCCATCTACGACCGCTTCATGGAGCGGGCGCTTGGGCGCGTGAAGGCGATCAAGCAGGGCAATCCACTCGATCCGTCGACGATGATCGGCGCACAGGCCTCCAGTGAGCAGAAGGAGAAGATTCTCTCCTACCTCGACATCGGCAAGCAGGAGGGTGCTGAGGTGCTGATTGGCGGTAAAGCAGCGGTGATGGATGGTGATTTGAAAGATGGCTTCTACATTGAGCCGACCGTCTTCAAGGGCCACAACAAGATGCGCATCTTCCAGGAGGAGATCTTCGGTCCGGTGGTGTCGGTGACCACCTTCAAGGACGAGGACGAAGCGCTGGCCATCGCCAACGACACGCTCTACGGCCTGGGTGCGGGCGTGTGGACGCGCAACGGCAACCGCGCCTATCGCTTTGGCCGCGCCATTCAGGCAGGGCGTGTGTGGACCAACTGCTACCACGCCTATCCGGCCCATGCGGCCTTTGGCGGCTACAAGCAATCGGGCATCGGTCGTGAGAACCACCTCAAGATGCTTGATCACTATCAGCAGACCAAGAACATGCTTGTGAGCTACAGCACCAAGAAGCTTGGTTTCTTCTGATCCTTCCTCCCAGGGAAAGGCCGGATGGGCGGGACATGTTCCGCCTGTCCGGCGAAACTATGAAAGGATACTCCGATGGCTAAAACCATGAAGGCAGCTGTGGTCCGTGAATTCGGAAAACCGCTGACGATTGACGAGGTTCCGATCCCGGAACCGGGCGAGGGGCAGATTCAGGTTGCCGTTCAGGCTTCCGGCGTCTGCCACACCGATCTGCATGCCGCAGAAGGTGACTGGCCTGCAAAGCCCAATCCCCCGTTCATTCCCGGCCATGAAGGTGTCGGCTTCGTCTCTGCCGTGGGGCGCGGCGTCAAGCATGTCAAGGAAGGCGACCGTGTCGGCGTGCCATGGCTTTATACCGCTTGCGGCCATTGCGTGCATTGCCTTGGTGGCTGGGAGACGCTGTGCGAAGAGCAGCTCAACACCGGCTATTCCATCAATGGCGGCTTCGCCGATTATGTGGTGGCCGATCCGAATTTCGTCGGGCATCTGCCCAAGAATATCGAGTTCAACGAAATCGCGCCGGTGCTCTGCGCGGGCGTGACGGTCTATAAGGGTCTGAAGGTGACGGACACCAAGCCGGGCGACTGGGTGGTCATTTCCGGCATTGGCGGTCTGGGGCACATGGCTGTGCAATATGCGAAAGCCATGGGTCTCAATGTCGCCGCCGTCGATATTGACGACAAGAAGCTCGATCTCGCCCGCAAACTTGGCGCAACGCTGACGGTCAATGCCCGCACGCATAATGATCCGGCTGCCTTCATCAAGAAGGAAACCGATGGCGGCGCGCAAGGCGTGCTGGTGACGGCCGTTTCGCCCAAAGCTTTCGAGCAGGCCATCGGCATAGCGGCGCGTGGCGGCACGATTGCATTGAACGGCCTGCCGCCCGGCGATTTCCCGCTTTCGATCTTCAATATGGTGCTCAATGGCATCACGGTGCGCGGCTCCATCGTCGGAACGCGTCTCGACTTGCAGGAATCGCTCGATTTCGCCGCTGACGGCAAGGTCAAAGCGACCATCCGCACCGACAAGATCGACAATATCAATGCGATTTTTGACGAAATGCGCGCGGGCCAGATCGAAGGCCGCGTGGTCATGGACCTGACGCACTAATTGGAGCATACTCCAGAAAAAGGCCGCCGTATTTTTGCGGCGGCTTTCGTATTTTGGGAGGAAGCGATGGTGCAGATTTTGGAAAAGCCACAGGTCAGCGCTACCGATACGGCGCTTGAGCTGATTGCCGAGTTGCAGGGGGAATATGGGCCGATCATGTTCCACCAGTCGGGCGGCTGTTGCGACGGCTCTTCGCCCATGTGCTATGCGCAAGGCGATTTCCTGCTCGGCGATGGCGATGTGAAACTGGGCGAAATCGGCGGCGCACCGTTTTATATCAGCGGTCCGCAATATGAGGCATGGAAGCATACAGAACTCATCATCGATGTCGTGCCGGGACGCGGCGGTATGTTTTCGCTCGACAATGGCCGCGAAAAGCGCTTTCTCACCCGCTCGCGCCTTTGTTCCATAGCCTGAAGTGTCAAACAGCGATCCAATATGAGCGGTGCCAGAAAAAGAGCGACGATCCATGATGTGGCGCGGCTTGCGGGCGTGTCGATCAAGACCGTTTCGCGGGTCTATAATGATGAACCCAATGTACGCGACACAATCCGCGAAAAAGTCAGAAAAGCTGGCGGCGAATTGCGTTATCGCCCCAATGTGGCGGCGCGCAATCTGGTTGAACGCCGCTCGCACCTGATCGGGCTGTTTTTTGAAAATCCAAGCGCCAGCTATGTCACGGAATTGCAGATGGGCGCGCTGGAACGGCTGCGCGGCACGCGTTTTCGCCTGCTGATTTTCCCGATCGAAAACCGCGACGACATTCGCGGCACGCTGATCGAAACCGCGCATGCTTCCGGCCTTGACGGTATCATCGTAACACCACCCATGTCGGACGATCCCGAAATTCTCAAGGAATTGACGGCTTCCGCCATGCCTTTCGCGCGTGTGGCGGGCGATGTGAATGTGCATCCGGCCAACAGCGTCGTCATCGACGACGCGGCGGCGACCGTCGATCTGATGGATTATCTGCTGCAACTCGGCCATCGCCGGATCGCAATCATCATTGGCGATCCGACCCACCGTTCCGCCGAGTTGCGGCTTGCGGGCTATCGCCAGGCGCTGGACAAGGCGGGCATCGGGCGCAATTCCGCTTATGAGGAGCAGGGCGGGTTCAGTTTTGCGAGCGGGCTTGTCGCGGGCCGTAAATTGCTGTCGCTCGACAATCGCCCGAGCGCGATTTTCGCCTCCAATGACGATATGGCGGCGGCGGTACTGCAAATCGCCTATGAATACGGGATTGCCATACCGGGCGAATTGACGGTGGTGGGCTTTGACGACAGCAGCATTGCCAGCATGGTTGCGCCGCAGATCACCACGATCCGCCAGCCGATCAAGGACATGACCCGCGAAGCCGCCGACATGCTGTTGCACCAGATCGAAACCGGCGAAACCTCGCTCTCGCGTGAGCTTCCCTATAAACTCATCCTGCGCCAGTCTTCCGGCAAGCTATCTGTCAAATGAAAACGGGACCGGTTTCCCGGCCCCGCATCCATTCACGGCAATTCCAGCCCCTTGGTCAGTTCCAGCGCCTGCCGCTCGAACAGGCGGCGATAAATGCCGTTCTGCTTGCGGATCAGCGCGCCATGATCGCCTTCCTCAAGGATTTTGCCCCTGTCGAACACCAGCAACCGGTCGAGCGCGCGCACCGTCGAAAGCCTGTGCGCGATCACAAGCGTCGTGCGTCCGATCATCAGCCGTTCCATCGCCTGCTGGATCAGCACTTCCGATTCCGAATCCAGACTCGATGTCGCTTCGTCCAGAATCAGGATACGCGGATCGGCCAGGATCGCCCGCGCGATCGAGAGCCGCTGCCTCTGCCCGCCCGAAAGCTTCACGCCGCGCTCGCCGACGATCGTGTCATACCCCTGTTCGAGCACTTCCGCAAACTCATCCACGCGCGCGATACGGCACGCCTCGAGCATCTCGGCTTCAGTCGCTCCGGGCCGCGAAAACACCACATTCTCACGGATCGAACCGTCAAAAAGGAACGTCTCCT
>JAATGD010000124.1 GCA_015654965.1 Hyphomicrobiales bacterium | reverse complement strand
TCGACACCAATCCCTACACCGGCCACACGACGAGCTCGGATATTCTCTGGGCGGGCACGCCTCTGGTCACGTTCAGGGGCAGCAGTTTTGCCGCGCGCGTTTCGGAAAGCCTGCTCGCGGCCATCGATATTCCCGAACTGGTGGCAAGCGACGAGACGGACTATTGCGACCTCGCGGTCGAACTCGCAGGCGATCCCGACAGGCGGCGGCAGATCAGAGCGCGCCTGCAGCACAACCGCAGGATCAAGCCGCTGTTCGACACGGAGCGCTTCACGCGGCATCTCGAAAGCGCCTACCAGCGTATGGCCGAGCCCGCCCGCAATGGCTTGCCGCCCGATCATATCGATGTTCCCCCGCTGCCGGGCCGAACAGTTTTTTTCTGAGACGGAAAGCAGCACCGTCGGGACGGCGCATCGATCCGTTCGCGGCAGCTTCGATGACTGGCAAGGGATGCAGACGTGAGCAAGCCCGCGCGATGGCGGGCTTGCTGTTTGCGGGCGGCCCAGACAACCCGGTTCAGGGGCCTTCGACGCAATCGTCGATTTCGCAGGTCTGGTCCGTGGTGGCGCGCTTGGCGCATTCATTCAGAGCGCGGGTGGAGGCGCTATCCTCGTTGTCGTAGTTATAGCTGTAACCGTATGTTCCATTTTCGGAGACGGCCACGCAGCCCCAGGCGAATGCGCTTGACGAGGCAGACAGCCAAGCGGCGAGCGAAAGCGCCACAACAAGAATTTTCGCGCGCGTTTTCATAGATCCCCCCATATGGAAAAGAAGTGCGGAAAGTGCACGGCTCATGCTTATCGTCGATACCGCCTAACAAACCGTGCGGCACTGAAATACAAGGCCCGAAAGCTATCGGCAGGGTAAAGGAATTGCGCCGGGATCGGCACGTCATGAGCGCAAAACATCAATGTAACATCTTGATGCGCGTGCCGACATCACCGCGAAACATTACAGGATGTACTTTAGCGACAGGGCTGCACTGTTCCCCACCGGCTCGCGCGGAGAGTTTCCCGACTTCTCTATCGCGCAAGTGTATCAGCCCCAATTCGCCCGGCTGCCACCAAGGCCGCCGGGCCTTTTTCTTTGCATCGGATATGTCTTCGCTCACTTTTGGGAACAGGAAGCGGGCTTAAAGGGTATCGATTGCTGCATGTTCATCGTGATAAAGCGCCGCCGCATCGTTTGGAGGAAGAATCCAGCGGGGAGCACGGACGCCACTGACCCTAGATTTCCTTTCGATGGCCCGAATGTCGATGAAGCTCAAATCTCAGGCAACGGAAGGTTTTTGCCTTTTAGATCAAGATTGTTGAGCTGGACGCCCTGGCGGGAACGCATCGTATGTCGCCCCGTCGATCGTTTTCCAAGACATATCGTTTCCAAGACATATCGTCCGGGAGGCCCGGCGGCGGAAAGCCTCCAAGCCGTTTATTTGAGATAGGCGCGGACGACGTCTATCAATTCCGCCGCTCCTTCCTGGCGCTCGTTTTGAGCGAGAGCCCCGTCGGCGACATGCAGAAGGATATGGTCCTCGATGATTTCTCCCATGAGCCCATTGACCGCGCCCCGGACGCCGGCGATGAGTTGCAGCACCTCGGCACATCCCTTCTCTTCTTCCAGCAGCCGTTCCACTGCTTCCATCTGGCCCTTGATGCGCCGGACGCGATTGAGCAGTTTGGTTTTCTCGCGGGTCGTATGGCTCATTCAGCCGCTCCTTCGCAATTCGATCCACCGCAGCGCTAAGCCGCTTTCGCTTCCACCTCAACGGTCGCATGCGAAAGATCGTGGATGACGGAGAGCTTTTGCCGGTAATACGAAGCCGTCCTGGGGATTTCGGTCACGCCCGACACAATCGCTCCATGATGGCCCGGCCCCAGTTGCCAGACATGCAGGTCGACGATCTCCACACCTTCGGCGACCATGATCGCCCGGATTTCCTGCGGCAGATCCTCGCCCTCGGGGACATAGTCGAGCAGGACGCCGCCAGCGCTCCTGATCAGACCCCAGGACCACCGGGCGATCACCAAGGCGCCGACGATGCCCATGATCGGATCGAGAAGCGACCAACCGTAGAGGCTGCCGGCCAGAAGAGCGATGATCGCAAGGACGGAGGTAAAAGCATCGGCAAGGACATGCATATAGGCGGCGCGCAGATTGTTGTCCGCGCCTGCATGATCGTGACTATGGTGATGATCGTCGTGCCCATGTCCGTGTCCATGTCCATGATGCGAATGATCCTCGCGCAAAAGCCAGGCACAAACGAGATTGACGATCAGACCGATGACCGCAACCACGATCGCCTGTTCGA
>JAATGD010000095.1 GCA_015654965.1 Hyphomicrobiales bacterium | reverse complement strand
CGGGTTGCTATCTGTTCAGCCTCCTGACCGAGCGGCACACCGATGACATCCGCCGGTTCATCACCTCCCGCACCGTAAAAACACCGGTTGCGGCAGGGCGCGAATCCTAGGCTCAAGGAACCCGCCAGAATGGATATCGGAAATTTCCATGTCTCCGCGGCAACAGACGGAGAAAGACCGGATCGTGGAAAGCCGGAACGTCACGGCATCACATTGCCGGATGAGAATATGCGATGAGCCAGGGACGTAAAACGCGGTTCGAGACGACTGGCCCGAATTATGCGTGGCGCTGGATTGTGCATCCCTATGCCGCCGCGGCGTTGCTGTCGCTTCTCCTGATCGTTCCCTACTCCTTCCCCTTCACGCTGCCCATTCTGTTTCCGCCCTACACGCATTACGCCACGCTGGAACAGCACCTGATGGCCTCGACCGGAATGAGCATGGTGATTTTCGCCGGTGTCATGGCAGGCCTGATTTTCTCAGGCAAGAACACGGAGAAGGCACGGCTGGAAAATGTGGCCTTCTTCTCGAGCAATGAAGCGATCCTGCTGTTCGGCGGATTGCTCATCCTATCCTGGCTGATGATGCTCGTCGTCACGCCGCTTGCCTTTTCGCAACTGGCCAACGGCGTCCGTGCGGCCCGGGAATCCATGAAATCGCTGGGCGGGCTGTCCTTCCTTGGCCGCATGTCGTCCGTCTGCCTTCTGCCGCTGCTGATTTCCCTCAGGTTGCGCGGCCGCCCCTTTGTTCTGCTAACCGTCATAACTGTGGTTCTGACCCTTGCACAATCGGCAGCAACCACCGAACGCTTCCAGGTCGTGCAACTTTTCATCGTACTGATCGCTTTTCTCGCTCTCTATCAACCCCACAGCATGAAACTGTCGACCTTTGCCATAGGCATGTTCGTCCTGGTCGGCTTTCTGGGCGCAAATTTGGCCCAACGCGCACTGGTTTCCGTACCCAAATCGCTGCGAGCGCAAATCGAGAGGCAGATTCCAGAAATCGCCCTCGGCACGCTTTTGACTTACCCCTCCGACACCACCAACAAGCTCTATTTCCAGATGCTGCAGACCCGGCTCGACCATGGCTCGGATAACGGCTTCTATTTTGCAATTCCCAATGCCTTTCTGGGACGCGTCGGAATAGAATTGGGATCGCAGGGAAGTGATGCCGCTCCTGAGCGCGGCGCCTACATCGCAGGTCCAGCCAGCGCGCTCGATTTCAATCATGGCCGCAACCCGGTGATGACCAATGCCGGCGGCCCGACCGAGGACTTCATCGATTTCGGAATTCTGTTCCCCGTCATTTTGTTCCTGAAGTTCTTTCTGTTCGCGCGCATATATGTGGGAGCGCGCCGGCTTGACCCGCTCTGCGCCGCCCTTTTCCCGGCATTTTTTACCTCAGCAATCGTCTATACCCAGGAGAACATGCTCTACGAAGTCGCTGTCGGCATGCCGGTGCTGATCATGTGCCTTTTGGTCCCGTGGTTCCGTCACAGAGCAACCCGTTCACTGCTGCCCGCCGTCGCCTAATTCGTCCGGAAATGGCCGATTGCCTTGCGAAAAGACTGTGTTTAAGTTCCGTCCGTCTCCCGGGTGCATCCCACCCGAGGAGCATCCATAAAATTAAGGCAGGATTGTCCCGGTGCTGAAATTTGCCCTGATCGGATGCGGCCGCATCGCCCAGAAGCATGCCAAAATCCTTGGCGAAGGTCAGATCAACGGCGCCGGGCTGGCGGCTGTTTGCGACATCAAGCCCGAAGCCGCGAAAGCGCTCGGCGAAAAATACAACGTGCCGTGGTTCGCCGATTTCCATGACATGCTGAAGACGATGGGCGACAAGATCGACGTTCTGAACGTCTTGACCGAGAGCGGCCATCACGCCGAACACTGCATCGCGATCGCGCCCTATGGCAAGCACATCGTGGTCGAAAAGCCGATGGCGCTGACGCTGTCGGATGCCGACGAGATGATCGCGGCCTGCGATCGCGCCGGCATCAAGCTCTTCGTCGTCAAGCAGAACCGCTACAACCTTCCCGTCACCAAGATGGTCGAAGCATTGCGCGGTGGCCGTTTCGGCAAGCTGGTGATGGGCACGGTGCGCGTGCGCTGGTGCCGCAAGCAGGAATATTACGACCAGGCACCGTGGCGCGGCACCTGGGCGCTGGACGGCGGCGTGTTCTCCAACCAGGCATCGCACCATGTTGACCTGCTGGAATGGTGTCTGGGCGAACCGGTGTCCGTGGTGGCGAAATCGCGCACGGCGCTGGTTGATATCGAGGCCGAGGATACCGGCGTCGCCATCATCACCTTCCGCAACGGCGCCCTGGGCATCGTCGAGGCCACCACCGCCGCCCGCCCCAAGGATACCGAAGGCTCCATTTCCATTCTGGGCGAAAAGGGCCTGGTTGAGATTGGCGGCTTCGCCGTGAACAAGATGCGGACCTGGAATTTCGCGGACAAGCAGTCCGGCGACGATGAAGTCCTGGAGAAGTTCTGGGAAGACCCGCCGGATGTATATGGTTTCGGCCACATCGCCTATCTGAACGATGTGGTGAAATCAGTCGTGCACGGCCTGCCGTCCCTGGTCGATGGTCTGGAAGGCCGCAAGTCTCTGGAACTGATCTCGGCTATCTACGAGTCAATTCATTCCGGATACGAGGTACAGCTGCGCTTCGAACAGAAGCTGGGCAGACTCGGCCGAAAATGAACCGCAAAGCAGAGCTTGAGGCGCGCTTCCCGGGCGCAAGAATACACGAAAGCGTCTACATCGATGCTGACGTGGT
>JAATGD010000215.1 GCA_015654965.1 Hyphomicrobiales bacterium | reverse complement strand
GTCCGATGACCTTGCAGCTGTGAGCGCCTATCACCATGCCGTTGACGAGGCGACCAAATTTATTCCCACTTGGGTCAAGGTCGCTGTCGCGCTGGCGCTGGGACTTGGAACGATGATCGGCTGGAAACGGATTGTCGTGACTGTCGGCGAAAAGATCGGCAAGACACATCTGACTTACGGGCAGGGGGCTGCTGCCGAAGTGGTCGCCATGGCAACGATTGGCGCGGCCGATCATTTCGGTCTGCCGGTTTCCACCACCCACGTCCTCTCGTCAGGCGTTGCCGGAACTATGGCTGCCAATGGTTCGGGGCTGCAATGGTCGACGGTGCGCAACATGATGATGGCATGGGTGCTGACATTGCCTGCCTCCATCGCCATTGCTTTTGTGCTTTACGTGATCCTGCGCCAGATTTTCTGATCGACGCATCGATAATAAAAATCCCGCATCCGTGAGGACGCGGGATTTTATTGAAAAGCAATTATATGCAGCCAGCTTGAAACTGGCTGACCTGATTTTAATTTCCGTCAATTGCCTTGCCCATGACGGCAATAGCGCGCTGGTAGACCTGAGCGGCATTCCAGCCCTGAATAGCGCCGTAATTGGCTTCGCCCGGTTGATAACCCGCACCACGGCTCCAGCCGTGACCGACGAGGAAGTTGGCGGTCGAGTACAGCGCATCGGCTTTCGAGCGCGCCATGTCGATATGACCGCTGCCATCGCCATCAACGCCATATTTCAGAACGTTTACGGGGAGGAACTGCGTCTGGCCGATTTCACCATGCATGGCACCAACGGCGTTGGGGGAGAGGTCCTGACGATCGATCAGCTTGAGCGCGGCATAAAGCTGGTTGGTGAAATAGTCGCTGCGGCGGCAATCATAAGCGAGCGTCGCAACAGCCGAAAGCGTATGCTGCTTGCCGAGATAGGCACCAAAGCCGGTTTCCATGCCCCAGATCGCGATCAGTGGGCCGGCGGGAACGCCGTAGCGCTTTTCGATACTGTCAAAGAGAGCAGCATTCTGCTTCTTCATCGCACGGCCACGCTGGATGATCGTGTTTGCACCACGCTTCTGCATGAACTGCTCGAAAGAGAGCTTGAAGCTTTTCTGGTTGCGGTCGGCATTGATGGTGGCCTGCGCATATTTGGTCTCACCCAGGGCATTGAGCGCACGCGTGCCGATACCGCGGCCCGGCGCTTCCTTGAGCGTCTGCTGCAGCCACGCATTATAACCAGCGGCGTTGTTGCCACATTGTGCGGCCTCAGCCGCGCTGATGCCCGCAAACATGCTGGCTGCAAGAACTATCGCCGTCCGAATGCGGCCCTTGGCAGTCAACGCCATTTGTCTCTCCTTATGATCTGACCTGCGAAACTGATTCGCCTTTCGAGGAATTTGCCATTACACGCCTATGTTGTCATCGGCGTTCTGATGAACAGCATGTGAAATTACGGCAATTTACTTGACATCGCTCCTGTCACCGCCTATCCAGCGTCCAATCTATCCGCGCTTTGTCAAGAACGCGAGCCACCGACCGGGACCCGATATGGTATAAAACGATCCCGGAGGTCCACATCCGACAGCGCGATGCGCCCTCGGGTGCTGTATTCCTTTGGTCGCTCATTGAACTTGCCGGTGTGTGGAACGATCTATCCCGGATGAAGCCTCCTGCCCATTCCCGGATAAAAGGAAAAGTCGATGTTTGAATCACTTCAGGAGCGTCTTGGCTCCATCCTGAACGGCCTGACCGGACGCGGCGCTCTCTCGGAAAGCGACGTGACGGCTGCGCTGCGCGAAGTGCGACGTGCGCTGATCGAAGCCGACGTGTCGCTGGAAGTGGTTCGTTCCTTCACGGACAAGGTTCGTGAAAAGGCCGTCGGTGCCGAAATCCTCAAGAGCATCAAGCCCGGGCAGATGGTCGTCAAGATCGTTCATGACGAGCTTGTCGATATGCTTGGCACGGAAGGCGTCACGCTTGATCTGAATGCGCCTGCCCCCGTCGTCATCATGATGGTCGGCCTGCAAGGTTCGGGTAAAACCACGACCACCGGCAAGATTGCCAAGCGCCTCACGGATCGCCAGCGCAAACGCGTGCTGATGGCGTCGCTTGATACGCGTCGTCCGGCAGCACAGGAACAGCTCCGGCAATTGGGTGTGCAGACTTCTGTCGATACCTTGCCGGTCATCGCCGGTCAGTCGCCGGTCGAGATTGCAGCGCGCGCCGTTCAGGCAGCCAAGCTTGGCGGCCATGATGTCGTCATTCTCGATACCGCCGGTCGCACGCATATTGACGAGCCGCTGATGGTGGAAATGGCGGATATCCGCAAGGCCGCCAATCCGCATGAAATCCTGCTCGTCGCCGATAGCCTCACCGGTCAGGACGCCGTCAATCTGGCGCGCAATTTCGATGAGCGCGTCGGCATTACCGGCATTGTTCTGACCCGTATGGACGGTGACGGCCGTGGCGGTGCGGCGCTTTCGATGCGCGCCATTACCGGCAAGCCGATCAAGCTGATCGCCACCGGCGAAAAAATGGATGCGCTTGAGGAGTTTTATCCCAAGCGTATTGCCGACCGGATTTTGGGAATGGGCGATATTGTTTCGCTCGTTGAAAAGGCTGCGGAAAACATCGATGCGGAAAAAGCCGCGGCGATGGCCAAGAAGATGCAGTCGGGCAAGTTCGATCTCAACGATCTTGCCGACCAGTTGGGACAGATGAAAAAGCTCGGCGGCATGGGCGGCATCATGGGCATGATGCCCGGCATGGGCAAGATGAAGGATCAGGTCGCGGCGGCTGGTCTTGATGACAAGGTTTTTGATCGTCAGCTGGCCATTATAGGCTCCATGACCAAGGCCGAACGCGCCAATCCCGATCTTTTGAAGCATAGCCGCAAGCAGCGTATCGCCAAGGGTTCGGGCACGAATGCCGCCGACATCAACAAGCTGCTCAAGATGCACCGCCAGATGGCCGACATGATGAAGGCCATGGGCAAGGGCAAGGGCGGAATGATGAAGCAGATGATGGGTGGCCTTGCCGGCAAGATGGGTCTTGGTGGGCTTGGTGGCGGCCTAGGTGGAATGGGTGGCATGCCCGATCTTTCCAAGATGGACCCCAAGCAGCTTGAGGCGCTGGCCAAGCAGGCCGAGGCCGCAGGTCTGACCAAGGGTGGCCTTGACGGTGGACTGCCGGGTCTTCCTGGATTGGGCGGCCCTAAACTCCCGGGGCTTGGCGGCGGTCTTCCCGGCTTGCCGAAAAAGAAGTGAAGAGCATGACAGATCAACAGAACACGATACCTGCTGAACTTGTTGCGTTGCGTGCTTCCATCGACAATATCGATGCAGCACTCATTCATATGCTGGCCGAGCGTTTTCGTTGCACGAAGGCGGTCGGTGTCCTGAAAGCCGAGCGCGGACTAGCCGCAGCCGACCCGGCGCGTGAAAAGCGTCAGGTGGAGCGCCTGCGCGCGCTGGCAACCGATGCCAATCTCGATCCTGATTTTGCTGAAAAGTTCCTGAACTTCATCGTCCGGGAAGTCATTCGGCATCATGAGCATACCGCTGCCAATCACAGCGGCAATTAAACAGCCACCAAGGTGGCGCTATCATTTGCCCTTCCGGGTAAAGCAAATTGACTAAAGGAAGAAAACAATGGCTCTGAAAATCCGCCTTGCCCGCGCTGGCTCCAAGAAGCGCCCTTACTACCACATCGTTGTTGCTGACGTGCGCGCACCGCGTGACGGCCGCTTCATCGAAGCCGTTGGTTCGTGGAACCCGGTTCTGCCCAAGGATGCCGAGCGCGTAAAGCTCGACGCCGAGCGTATCCAGCATTGGATTTCGCAGGGCGCACAGCCAACCGACCGTGTTCTGCGCTTCCTTGATCAGGCTGGCGTTGCCAAGCGTCCGGCCCGCTCCAACCCGACCAAGGGTGAACCGGGCAAGAAGGCACAGGAGCGCGTCGCTCTGGCCAAGCAGGCTGAAGAAGACGCCGCTGCCAAGGCTGCGGAAGCAGCGGCTGCCGCTACCGCCGCTGCGGAAGCGCCTGCTGAAGAAGCTGCAAGCGAATAATCATTTCGCGATTTGCCTTTATGAAAAGCGGTGGAGCAATCCGCCGCTTTTTTCATGTGCTTGCGTCATCAATCGTGAATCGACTGGACCTTGGGCAAAAACTATCTATCTTGCTGATTTAATGGCCCGCATTGTATGTGAATGCATATGGGGGCGACGACCATTTCTTACGGTTCTGTGAGCAGAACCCGTTTCAGGAGAACATCATGTCGGCATCAATCGCTACGACGTCTTTCTCTGTGCGCCGTGTCCTGACCGTTCTGGGACTGGCTGTTCTGGTGCCCTTGCTTTCGGCTTGCGGCTTCAACACCATCCCCACCAATGAAGAACGGGCCAAGGCCGCGTGGAGCGAAGTGCAGAACCAGTATCAGCGTCGCACTGATCTGGTGCCCAATCTGGTGGAAACCGTAAAGGGCTATGCCGCGCACGAAAAGGATACGCTGCAAGCGGTGATCGATGCGCGCGCCAAGGCGACACAGGTGCAGATCACACCGGAAACCTTGAATAATCCCGAGCTCTTCAAGCAGTTCCAGGACAATCAGGCCAATCTGACCAGCGCGCTTTCCCGCCTGATGGTGGTGGTCGAACGCTATCCTGATCTGAAAGCGAACCAGAATTTCCTCGCTCTGCAATCGCAGCTTGAAGGCACGGAAAACCGCATTGCTGTCGCACGTCGCGATTATATCGAAGCCGTGCGCGTTTATAATACGGCCATCAAGACCATGCCGACGATGATCTGGACATGGATCTGGTTCCGCGATGCGCAGCCGATGCAGACCTTTAGCGCCGATGCGGCAAGCCAGAGCGCCCCACAGGTCAACTTCAACAACTGATCGGGTTTTTCGTGGTGGCTTTGCTTCCCATGCGTGAGATGGTTCGTGGTCTGAAAGGGCCACGAATGGTTGTGGCACTCCTCCTGTTTCTGTGTGCGGCTTTTGCCGCAAACGGCGTTTATGCGCAGCAGGCGGTAAAGCCTACGCAAGTTCTGAGTGGTCGTGTCGTGGACGATGCCGGGATCATCGATCCGGCCCAGCGCCAGCAGCTTGTACAGAAACTCGCGGATTTCGAGGCAAAGTCATCCGATCAGGTGGTGGTGGTGACGGTTCCAAGCCTGAATGGCGAAGACATTGAAACCTATGCCAATCGGTTGTTTCGTGCCTGGGCGCTGGGACAAAAGCAGGAAAACAACGGCATTCTCCTGCTTGTTGCCCCCAATGACCGCAAGGTGCGCATCGAGGTCGGCTATGGTCTGGAAGGCACCATGACCGATGCGCTTTCGAGCGTCATCATCAATGGCACGATTATCCCCGAATTTCGCAACGGTGATTATTCCGGCGGTGTCGTGCAGGGCGTCGATGCTATCGTGTCCGTCCTTTCGGGCGATGGTGCAGAACTCGAAGCGCGGGCCAGACGTAATGCCCAGACAAGTTCCGCTTCGGGCGACACCGACTGGGTTTTCGTCATTTTCATCACCTTCTGGTGCCTGATCTTCTTCGGCGGTTTCGGCATGTCGATCCTGACGCCGATTTTCGGCCGCAAGATCGCGCCCGGCAAGTATCAATGGCTCGGCATGGTCGTCGATTACAACAACCGCGGCGGTTCAGGTGGCGGTGGTGGCTGGTCTTCGGGCGGCGGCGGATGGTCATCCGGTGGCGGTGGCGGCGGTTTCTCCGGTGGTGGCGGCTCGTCGGGTGGCGGCGGTGCCTCGGGTAGCTGGTAAGGAGACGGTCGTGACAGCGAAAAACCTTATCGGCGAGCAGGATCACCAGCGCATTGCCGAGGCCATCCGTCAGGCGGAAGCCAATACGAGCGGCGAGATTTATGCCGTGCTGGCGCGTTCCAGCGACGACTATTTCTTTGCCGCCGGTTTTGTCGCGACCTGCGGCATTCTGATTGCTTCCGTGATCGCGGCATTTCTGGCGCATTGGTACTGGTTCGATATCCGCCTGCCGATGTTCGGGCTTGCGGTTCTCGCGGCCTTCATTACCGCCATGCTGCTCTTGTGGTTTTTCCCGTCGATCCGGCTTTTGCTGGTGCCGCATCGTATTCGCTACAAGCGCGCGCATCTCAATGCGCTGCAACAGTTTCTGGCGCGCAATGTGCACATTACCGAACATCGCACGGGTATCCTGCTGTTCGTCTCCATGGCCGAGCATTATGCCGAAGTGATTGCTGATGCGGGTATCCATGCGCGCGTCGAGCAGGACGAGTGGAACGATATTGTCGCAAGCCTCATTCACCATGCGTCCCGCAGGCAAGTGGCGGAAGGATTTGTGCTGGCGATCGATCAGGCGGGCAAATTGCTCGAAAAGCATTTCCCCGTGGGCAGCCATACTATCAACGAACTGGACGATCATCTGATCGAACTTTGAGGTGGCTGATTTTTGCCCGAATCCGCTCGATATGACGCTTACGTAAAGCTGGGTGACAACTGGTCGAATGCCACGCAGCATATTGCAAAATTTTGCGAATTTTTCCCGCAGTTTTGTTCTGAATTAAATGGATTGAATACGAAATTTCTTTCATTCACGGATTTTTTCTCGCGGTTTCAATGTTTTGTCATCGAAAGAAATTTTCTATCTGCTAGGTTGACGTGCATTGCCATCAAGACAGGGAGTATCCGGCGTGACTGCAAAGCAGGACCGGTCGAGCAAGGGAACGAATTCCAAGGCAGGCAAGGGGGAAAAGAAGGGGGGCAAGCCGAAGGCGCTGAATGCCTTTTCGCAGCTTCTCTTTGAATGGGCACCACCCGAAGATCTCGCGGCCTACGAGCCGGCAGCACTCGAAAAATCCGCCCAATATGGCTATGAAGCGCTCTCATCATGGCGCAAGGGCAAGAGCATAATCAGCGTCGATCAGAATATCGAGCGCCACGGACGTTCCGTCAGCGTCATTTCCATCGTCAACGACAATATGCCCTTCCTGCTTGACTCGATCATGGGCGAGTTGAACGATCATGTCAGCCAGATTTTCATGGTCGTTCACCCGGTTCTCGATATGGTGCGGGAGAAGGACGGGCTTACGATTTTAGGCGAAGCTTCGCAGCTTGCCCCCGCCAAGGGTGTTGAGCGCGTGAGCCTTGTGCAGATTCATCTGCCCGCCCTCGACAAGCAGTCCAGAGCCGATCTGACCGATGCGCTCAAGCGCGTGTTGAAACAGGTTCGTGCTGCCGTTGCTGACTGGAAGCCGATGCTCAAGCGTCTGGATGACGCCATTGCCGATTACAGGCGTGTTTATGAACTGACAGGCAATGCCGCCATGCCGGAGGCCGTCGCGTTTCTCGAATGGCTGCATGACGACCGCTTTATCTTCCTCGGCATGCGTGAACTGACATTCAAGGGCAAGGGTGACAAGCGCGAACTGGTTGCGCACAAGGAAACGCTGGGCATCCTCAGCGATGACGATGTGCGCGTCCTAAGACAAGAGGGGGACGATACGGTAACGCCGCGCGAGGTCACGGAATTTCTCGACAGTGCCGAGCCGCTGATCGTGACCAAGGCCAATTCGCTGTCGCTGGTTCATCGCCGCTCTTATCTCGATTATATCGGCGTGAAGATTTTCGGGGCAAAAGGAGAAGCCATCGGCGAATTGCGTCTGGTCGGCCTTTTCACCTCGGTCGCCTATACCAGTACGGTTTCGGGCATTCCCTTCATTCGCTCGAAAGTCGATGCCGTGGTCAGGCATCTTGGTTTCAACCGGGAAGACCATTCCGGCAAGGCGCTTCTCAATGTGCTGGAAGAATATCCGCGTGATGAACTTTTCCAGATCGATACGGAAAATCTCACCACCAATGCCGAACTGATCCTGGCGCTTGGTGAGCGTCCGCGTGTGCGCGCCGTTCCGCGCCTTGATCGTTTCGGGCGTTTTGCGACCGTGCTGGTCTATATTCCGCGTGATCGCTACGATTCAGTCGTGCGTGAGAAAATCGGCCGCTATCTGGTTGATGTCTATGGCGGCGATCGTTTTGAATTTCATCCGGTATTTTTGCAAAACGGGCTGACGCGCGTGCAATATGTCATCCGTCGCACCGACCGTTCCAGACCGGATATCGGACGCGAAGCGATGGAAGCGCAAATTCGCGAGATCGTGCGGACATGGGAAGATGCAGTGCGTGAAAGCGCCGACAATGCCAATCCTGCAACGATTGCACTGGCGGCAGGTTTCCCGCCCTCCTATCGCGAAGTCTTTACCGCATCCGAAGCGCTGGTCGACGCGCAACGCATTGCTGCATTGGGCGCGCAAGCGCCGCTTTTCGTGGATTTCTATCGCTACCGCACCGACGGGCCGGATGGTGTTTCGCTAAAACTCTATCACCATGGCGCGCCGGTGGTGCTGTCGCAGCGTGTGCCGCTTCTGGAAAATATGGGTTTTCGCGTCATCAGCGAGCAGACCATCGAATTGCCACATGCCGACAAGGATGGTGCTGCGGTTTATTTGCACGACATGCAGCTTGTGAATGCCTATGGCGCGCCGGTCGATCTTTCCGATGAAGGCGAGATGCTCGAAGATGTGTTCCGCACCGTCTGGGAAGGGCTGGCGGATAATGACGGCTATAACGCGCTTGTGCAGACGGCACGGCTCAACACCCGCCAGATCATGATCCTGCGTTCCTATGGCCGCTATCTGCAACAGGCGGGCATTGCCTATTCGCAAGGTCTTATTGCGGCGGCGCTCAATCGCTACCCGGATATTGCCAGCGATCTTTATGCGCTGTTCGACCTGCGTTTCAATCCGCAGGCCAAGCGTCGCGATGCCACTGAGAAGAAACTCATCGATGGTATCGAAATGGCTTTGCTGGGTGTGCCGAGCATCGACGACGACCAGATATTGCGCCGGTTCCGCAATCTGATCGAAGCAACCCTGCGCACCAATGCCTATGCGCCCGATGCGAACGGCAAGCTGCCTGTCAGCCTTGCTTTCAAGCTCAATCCACGGCTGGTGGAGGGGCTGCCCGATCCGCGTCCCTATCGCGAGATTTTCGTCTATGGGCCGGACGTGGAGGGCGTGCACCTGCGCTTTGGTGCGGTGGCGCGTGGCGGCCTGCGCTGGTCGGACCGCGCACAGGATTACCGAACGGAAGTTCTGGGGCTGGTGAAGGCGCAGCAGGTCAAGAATGCCGTGATCGTTCCCGCAGGCGCGAAGGGCGGCTTTTATCCCAAAAAACTGCCCATTGGTGATCGCAATGCCATTTTTGAGGCAGGTCGCGACGCCTACAAGATTTTCATCTCAACCCTTCTGTCGGTGACTGATAATATCCATGACAGCGATGTTGTTCCGCCCAAAAATGTCGTGCGCCACGATCAGGATGATCCCTATTTCGTCGTCGCCGCCGATAAAGGCACGGCGACCTTCTCGGATACGGCCAATGCGATCAGTCAGGCGCATGATTTCTGGCTCGATGATGCTTTCGCATCCGGCGGCTCTGCCGGTTACGATCACAAGGGCATGGCGATTACGGCCCGCGGCGCATGGGAAGCGGTAAAACGGCATTTCCGTGAATTTGGCACCGATATCCAGACCGAGCCGTTCACCGTTGTCGGCGTTGGCGACATGTCAGGCGATGTGTTCGGCAATGGCATGCTGTTATCCGGGCAGATCAGGCTCGTTGCGGCTTACGATCATCGCGATATTTTTATCGATCCCGATCCGGTTGCAGCGACTGGTTTTGCCGAGCGCAAGCGCCTGTTCGACCTGCCGCGCTCAAGCTGGCAGGATTATGATCGCTCAAAATTGTCGGCTGGCGGCGGTATCTATAGTCGTAACCAGAAGACCATAACCTTGTCGGCGGAAGCCGCAGCAGCGATTGATCTTGGCAAGACGACGGCGACCCCACAGGAGATCATGACGGCAATCCTCAAAGCCAAGGTCGATCTTCTGTGGTTTGGCGGTATCGGCACCTATATCCGCTCGTCGGGCGAAAGCGATGCGCAAGTAGGTGATCGCGCCAATGATGCCATCCGTATCACCGGCTCCGATGTGCGGGCACGGGTGATCGGCGAGGGTGCCAATCTTGGCGTAACCCAACGCGGGCGCATCGAATATGCGCTGGCTGGCGGTCGCAACAATACGGATGCCATCGATAATTCCGCTGGCGTTAATTGCTCGGACGTCGAGGTCAATATCAAGATTGCGCTTGCCGCAGCGATGCGCGCGGGCAAACTCAAACGCGCGGCGCGTGACAAGCTGCTGGTCAGCATGACGGACGATGTGTCTGAACTTGTGTTGCGCAACAATTATCTGCAATCCCTCGCACTGTCGCTTAACGAGCGTCAGGGGCTTGCCGAGCTTCCCTATCAGACGCGTTTCATGGCGGAGCTGGAAAACCGCAAGCTACTGGACCGCAAGGTCGAGAACCTGCCATCGGACGCGCTCTTGGCCGAACGGCAGAAGGCGGGCCAACCGCTGACGCGGCCGGAACTCGCGGTTCTTCTCGCTTATGCCAAGCTTTCACTGTCCGACGATCTGGTGGCGAGCCGCTTGCCGGATGAGCCGTATTTCCATTCTCTGCTGACGGGCTATTTCCCCAAACGCATGGTCAAGACCTATGCCGAGGAAGTCTCCAATCACCGCCTGAGACGGGAAATCATCGCAACGCTTCTTGCCAATGATATCATCAATCACGGCGGTATCACCTTCATCAGCCGTCTTGCCGATATCACGGGCAAGGCACCCGCCGATATTGTCCGCGCCTACGTGGCGGTGCGTGATGGTTTTGCGATCGATGATATCTATGACGGCATCGACGCGCTCGATAACAAGATATCGGGTGAGGTGCAGAACCAGTTCTATCATGCCGTCGGCGAGATGTTGCAGGCGACAACGGCATGGGTCTTGCGCAACGATCCCACACGCGCCAACCTGAGCGAACTGGTGGCAACGATTGCGCAGGCGCGCAAAACCCTGAAACCGCAGTTTGGCGAGCTGATGCCGGAAGCCTTGTTGACGTCCATCCGCACCGACAAGGCGGCGTATATGGAAAAAGGCGCGCCGGAAGAGCTGGCTTCACGCCTTGCCAATCTGCAATTGTCAGGCTTCATGCCCGATATTGCCCTGATCGCGCATCTCGCTGAAGCAGATCTCGTGGTGGCGGCAAAGGCGTATTTCGGTATTTCCGAAGCGTTGCGTATCGGACGCATCGAGGAAGCGGCGCGTTCGATCCCGATTGTCGATTATTATGACGGTCTGGCGCTGTCGCGGGCGAGCGAAACCATCATGCAGGCGGCCCGTGGCATCACCATTGCAGTGCTCAAGCGGTTTGCCAAGGAGAATGACCCTGCGGGGGCATGGTTTGCCGCAGAGGGCGCGCGCATCGATCACGTAAAAAGCCGCATGGTGGCATTGACCGAAGGCGGTGATCTGACCGTCTCAAGGCTTTCTGTCGCGGCAGGGCTGATGTCGGACCTGGCGTGAATGCCTGCAATTATATATGTAGAATAAAGACGGGCCCGTTATTGGGCCCTTCTTTATGCCCATTATGACGATAGGCGGAGGAGGGGAGGTTTGACTTGAGGCTATGAATGGGCAAAAAATGAAGAAAGATTTTAACGATTTGCGCTCATGAGCAGTTCCGTTTCCCCTTGCAGTTTCTTTGACAGAGATGCGGTTATTGTTGCAAAAGAGCTGATCGGCTGGTCCTTTCATGTCGGATCCATAGGTGGCATGATCGTGGAAACTGAAGCCTATACGCGCGATGACCCGGCATCGCATAGTTTCAAGGGCGAAACACGACGCAACCGCGCCATGTTCGGACAACCCGGTACGGCCTATGTCTACCGGATTTATGGTCTGCACTGGTGCATGAACATGGTTTGCGCCGATGCGTCTGCCGTCCTCATCCGGGCTATCCAGCCCTTGGCAGGACTGGAAACCATGCGGGCGCGAAGAAAGGTGGATGCTGAAACAGCGCTCTGTTCGGGTCCTGCCAAACTCGCGCAAGCGCTCGATATAACGGCGGAACTTGATTGTGCATCGCTTTTTGCATCGCCGTTTTCCATTGCTGCCGGACAAGAGGATTTGCCCGTCGCAAAAGGTCCGCGGATCGGGATCAGCCGTGCGGTTGAACTCCCTTGGCGGTTCAGGCTTTTAGATTCTCCCTATGTCAGTCGGGCGCGATAGTGCTTTTCAGTGCATCGCAGTGACAGCATGGAGGGGAGGTGTGTGTTTCTCTGATTTTTCTCCCGGCAGGCAATAGCGGATATGACAGCCTTGCGTGCCTTGCATTTCAATTTCGACATTGATGCCGAAGACAGAACGAATGCGTTCGACGGTCAGGACGTCGCGGGGTGAACCAAGTGCAATGAGCTGCCCTTTGTTCATGACGGCAATGCGATCACAGAACATGGCGGCGTGATTGAGATCATGAAGTGCGGCTGCAACTGTCAGCCCCTGTCGCTTGACCAGATCAAGCAAACCGATCTGGTGGCCGATATCAAGATGATTGGTCGGTTCATCCAGCAGCAAAATCTGCGGTTGCTGCGCAAGCGCGCGGGCAATATGCAAGCGCTGGCGTTCGCCGCCTGAAAGCGTATGCCACAAGCGCCCTTGCAGATGCGCCATGTCCACATTGATGAGCGCATTCTCGACGATTGTATCGTCATCTCGCGACCATGGTGATAATGCGCCGAGATAGGGCGTGCGCCCAAGCTCGACGGCCTGACGTGCCGTGATGCGATCTGTCGTTTCAGCCTGTTGTTCGACGAGGGCCAGATGTTGTGCAATCTCGCGACGGCTGAAACTTTCAATCGGTGTTGGCCCAAGTTTCACTTGTCCTTTGCGCGGTCGCCTGATGCCGGAAAGAAGCGATAAAAGACTGGTTTTGCCGGAACCGTTGGGACCGATAATGCCCAAAAACTCGCCTTTTCTGACATCGAGCGAAACATCACGCAGGATTTCGACATTACCAGCCGACCATGAAACCTTTTCTGCGCTCAGCATCAGGCGCGTCCCCGCTTTTGACCGAGCAGGAAGGCGAAGGCCGGAGCGCCGACCAGTGCCGTTACAACCCCGATGGGCAGCACCTGTCCCGGAACGATGATCCGCGATACGATATCGGCTGCGATCATGAAGATAGATCCCATCAGGGCAGCTGTCGGCAGCAGTGCGCCATGGCGTACACCGACGATCATGCGCGCGGCATGGGGAATGACCAGTCCGATAAAACCGATGGAGCCGACGATGGACACCATCACCGCTGTCATCATGGCGCAGGCACCGATCAGTATGGCTGCGACGCGCCGCACGGGAATGCCGAGTGACGCGGCCGATTCAGCGCCGAAGGTGAAAGCGTCGAGCGCACGCGCATGCCACAGGCAGATAATCAGTCCCATCAGACAGGCAGGCAAGGCGAGCGTTACATCAGGCCAGCGCACGCCCGAAAGATTGCCGAGCAACCAGAACATGATGCCACGCGCCTGTTCGGCATTGGCGGATTTTGTGACGATGAAGGAGGTCAGCGCATTGAAAAGCTGGGAGCCGGCAATGCCCGCGAGAATGATCGCAGCACTGCCACGTCCGGCTTTGAGCGCCAGAAGCGAGACAAGAATAAAGGCAAGGATCGCGCCGATAAAAGCGCCGAAAGAAAGGCTTAGAATGCCAGCCCCTACGCCCAGAATGGCGACGCTGACGGCCCCTGTGGAAGCGCCTGCGGAAATGCCGAGAATATAGGGGTCGGCAAGCGAATTGCGCAGCAGCGATTGCAGAACGACACCCGAAAGCGCAAGGGCCGCGCCAGAACAGGCGGCAATAACCGCGCGGCTCAACCGATAGCTCCACACAATCCCTTCATCAATGGCGTCGAGCGGATAGCCCGCATCCCACAGGCGATTGGCGACGGTTTTGGCGACAACATCAAGCGGAATGGATGTCTCACCAATGGCCGCCCCCAGCCATAAGGCTAAAAGCAGCAGAATGAGCGCCAGTATTCCGGCGCTCATTCTGCTTGGTCGCGGCATGCGTGCCACGCTCGTCCATGCCGTCATTGATTGAGGTCCGAAGCGGCAATGGCGTTGGCAAGCGTCTCTATGCCTTCAACGACGCGCTGCGAAGCGCTCATCGACTGCGCGTCGATGTCGAAGACATGCCCGTCCTTGACCGCTGGCATCAGGCTTGTCACAGGGTCCTTTTTGAGAAAATCGTGTTTGACAGCAATGTCATCGGCAGGATAGCGGCGGCGGTCGAGTTTGGCGGCCACAATCATGGTCGGGTTGGATTTTGCAACCGTTTCCCAGCCAATGGTCGGCCATTCCTCTTCGCTCGTAATGACATTCTCGATACAGAGCGCTGAAAGAATATAAGCGGGCGCGCCGAACTTGCCTGCAATATAAGGATCGGCATCGATCTGGGTGCTGGAAAACCATACCGCAGCCGACATTTTCTTGCTGGAAGAACCAATCTTCTTGCGGGCGGCATCCTCGCGCGCCTTGAGGGTGGCGATCAGCTTTTCACCGCGATCCTGAACGTTGAAGATTGCTGCCAGTTCTTCGATTTCACGATAGACGATATCCATGGTGAAGGGGGCTGTACGCACTCCGTCTCCGCCGCCGGAATTATACTTGCCGACGCAATCGGCAGGCGATGTATAGGCGGCAATGCCCAGTTCCTCGAACTGTTCCGGCTTGCCGACAATGCCGTTGGGACCGATATGCCACTGGAAATCCGCCGTCACGAGATCGGGCTTCTGGCCAAGCACGCTTTCAAAGCTCGGATCATTGTCAGCGAGCCTCTTGACCTTGGCATTGATCTCTTCAAAGCCTTTCAGCACCGGGCCGAACCATACGGCGGTGCCGACCACCTTTTCGCCAAGGCCAAGGCTGTAGAGAATTTCCGCGCTACTCTGTCCCACAGCAACCGCACGGTTCGGTGCCTCTTTGAAAGTGACATCGCGACTGCAATTTTTCAGCGTCAGCGGATATTGGGTTTCAGCCGCCTGAAGCGTTGCAACGCTTGCGAAAAGACCGAAAACAGCGCCGAAAACAGTGATTACGACGCGCAGCGTCGTTTTGTCTGAAAACATCATATAAGTCCCCGAAAGAATGAGAGAAGCCGCGTCAGAAAATGGCGGCGGTCTGGTGTCCGCAATGGACGGGCATATCCGGGGATATGAACAGGTTTTGGAAAAAGCGTCTTCTAACAACGCGATATGCAGTCATGACCAGCTCCTGCTCCGGGCTTCCCCGCCCGTGACAATGGACAATATCAAACGGCAGGTCTCCTGGCTCACGGATGAAGTGCTGTTCATCTGCCTTCCCGCGCCTTTCAGGTTTTCACCCTGATCTTCGGCACAGTGACATGACGTTTTGGCGTCACGAGGATGAACGGCAATCCGCTTACAGTTGCGGGGGCAGCCACGGTCTTGGTCCCTTTTGGGTCGTCCTCACCGTGTTCCCTATTAATCCCCTTCGCTCTCGGTCGGGGAACCGTCGTTATACTATTACGGTGCGTTGTTGCGCGGGTCAAGGGTCCAATTTGCCAGGAAGCCGCCAGAAGCCTTTGTTCGCGGATACACAATTCCCGGAAACTTGTGCTATCGTCATGTAGCTGAATTATCTCAGAGAGATAGTCAGTCCTGTCACCGCGTTCCTGCGGCTTTTAAAGAGGGTGAAAATGGCGAAAGCGAAATGGCACGTCTTTGGCGAGATTACGGGTCCAGTTATCATGATCGGCTTCGGGTCGATCGGGCGCGGTACCCTGCCGCTGATCGAGCGCCATTTCAAATTCGACAAATCGCGCATGGTGGTGATCGATCCAAGTGACGCCAACCGGAAGATTCTGGACGATAAGGGTATTCGTTTTATCAACGAGGCCATCACCCGTGACAATTACCAGTCGCTGCTGGGACCGCTTCTGACGGAGGGGGAAGGGCAGGCTTTTATCGTCAATCTTTCCGTCGATACTGGATCGCTCGACCTGATGCGCTTTAGCCGCGAACATGGCGCGCTCTATATCGACACCGTGGTCGAGCCATGGCTTGGCTTTTATTTTGATGCTGAGGCCGATAATGCCGCACGCACCAATTATGCGCTGCGTGAGACTGTGCGGGCGGAAAAGCGAAAAAATCCCGGCGGGACGACAGCGGTTTCCTGTTGTGGGGCCAATCCGGGCATGGTGTCGTGGTTCGTTAAAAAAGCGCTTGTTGATCTTGCGACAGAATTGAAGATCGATTTTGTCGAGCCAGAACCATCAGATCGCCATGGCTGGGCGAAGCTGATGAAGTCGGTGGGTGTTAAAGGCGTGCATATTGCCGAACGCGATACCCAGCGTACCCGCGCACCCAAACCGTTCAATACGTTCTGGAATACGTGGTCGGTCGAGGGGTTTATTGCAGAAGGCTTGCAACCCGCCGAACTGGGCTGGGGATCGCACGAAAAATGGAAACCGAAAAACGCCCGCAAGCACAAGAAGGGCTGCAAGACGGCAATCTTCCTTGAGCAGCCGGGGGCGACAACGCGTGTGCGGACCTGGTGCCCGACGCTGGGCGCTCAATATGGGCTGCTGGTCACACATAATGAGGCTATTTCCATCGCTGACTTTTTTACGCTTCGCAACAAGAAGGGTAAAGTCGATTATCGCCCGACCTGTCATTATGCCTATCACCCGTGCAACGACGCCATTCTTTCGCTGGATGAAATGTTTGGCGCGCAGGGAAAAGCGCAGCCAGTGCAGCATATTCTGGACGAAAGCGAAATCCTTGATGGCGCGGATGAGCTTGGTGTTCTTTTATATGGGCATGAGAAAAATGCTTATTGGTACGGTTCGCAACTGACGATCGAAGAAGCTCGCAAACTGGCACCTTACCAGAATGCAACGGGCTTGCAGGTGTCATCGTCGGTTCTGGCGGGAATGGTCTGGGCATTGGAGAACCCTGATAGCGGTATCGTCGATACGGACGAAATGGACTATCGGCGTTGTCTGGAAGTGCAAATGCCATATTTGGGGCCGGTTAAGGGCTATTATACCGACTGGACGCCCTTGCAGGGGCGTGGGACGCTTTTTGAAGAAGACCTCGACACCAAGGATCCATGGCAATTCCGGAATATTCTTGTTCGCTAATCATGGCGGGAATTAGAGCATAATCCGACCTTCGTTCAACGAGGATCGACAAGATTATGCTTAAAATAAAAGAGATTAGAGCGCCAATCTGATTCAATCAGATCGAAACGCGCTCTAACGCATCCCTTACCATTGCGACAGTTTCGCAACATAGAAGCAATCCTCGTAAAAAGGGCTTGTTTTCAGCCAGTTTTCGATACATCAAACATAATGATCTTTAGAATGGTCTCAATTACGGTGAAATTGTTTGGCCACTCTATAATGTTTGTTATGGCATTTCCGGTTGTAAAAGCATCTGGCCGCTTTACGGGAAATGTTTCAAGGAGAATATGGACATGAAACGTTTCCGCATTATTGGCTCCTTCGCCCTTATGTCACTGGCGCTGGCCGCTTGTGAAACGACAGGCCCGGTCAATGGCAATGGTCCGGGTGTTGCCCCGAGAGGAGGGATCGAAGGCAATTGGGTCGATCCAAACGGTATCGTGTCGTCATTCAATGGCGGTAGCTTTGAAACCCGGACGACTGATACCAATGAGCGTCTGGCAGAAGGCAACTATCGCTATCAGTCGCCGCAGCTCGTTGAAATCGATATGCGCTCGATCGTGCGCGGGACGACATCGAAGGTCAATTGTGCGCTGGTTTCTCCCAACCAGTTGAACTGCACGTCTTCTGCTGGTTCACGCTTCTCTTTGACCCGTCACGGATAAGCTTTTTCAAGGCTTTAACGGCATAAATTTATATATTTTTTCAAAACGGGTGGTGCGGAATCCGAGTGCTACCCGTTTTATTTTTTGCAAAAGCACCTTGAGTTTGCCTGTCCTTTTGCCTGAACGCTTTGCTGCAAAAGGCAATGCTTTTGGCTTGGCCAATGTCGGTATTGTAATTTGTCTTTTTTCCTCTAGAGCGCCGTG
>JAATGD010000135.1 GCA_015654965.1 Hyphomicrobiales bacterium | reverse complement strand
TCCATGGTGGTGATCGCCGCTCTTGTTGGCGCGGATGGGCTGGGCGTTCCGGTTGTGCGTGCACTCAACTCGGTCAATACCGCGCTGGGCTTTGAAGCAGGCTTGGTCATCGTCGTCGTTGCCATCGTGCTCGACCGCATCTTCCGCGCCGGACGCGAGAAATAGGAGGGGCGAATGACCATTATCGCACTCGAAGACGTCTGCATCATTTTTGGCAAGAATGTCGATGAAGCGCTTGCAATGGCCTATCGTGGCGCAACACGATCGGAAATTCAGGCCGAAACCGATCTTGTGCTTGGCGTTCATAACTGTACGCTCAATATCGAAGAAGGTGAAATCCTCGTTCTGATGGGGCTGTCCGGCTCGGGCAAATCTACCCTTCTGCGTGCGCTCAACCGCCTTAATCCGATCACACGCGGCCGCGTCTTGGTCAATGACGGCGGTAGCCCCATCGATGTCGGCACAGCCGACCGCGCCACCTTGCGGTATCTGCGAACCGAACTCGTGTCGATGGTGTTCCAGCAATTCGGCCTTCTGCCCTGGCGCACGGTCGAAGAGAATGTCGCCTTCGGCCTTGAAATTTCCGGTATGCCCAGAGCGCAGCGCCTTGCCCAAGCCCGCGCGCAGCTTGAACTGGTCGGACTTCAGGACTGGGCCACGCGCAAGGTCGGTGAACTATCAGGCGGTATGCAGCAACGTGTCGGTCTGGCACGCGCCTTTGCCACCGGCGCGCCAATCCTGCTGATGGACGAGCCTTTTTCCGCGCTCGATCCGCTCATCCGCACCCGCTTGCAGGATGAATTACTGGCTTTTCAGTCGCGGCTTAAAAAGACCATCGTCTTCGTCAGTCATGATCTGGATGAAGCGATGAAGCTTGGCAATCGCATCGCCATCATGGAAGGCGGGCGCATCGTACAATGCGGCACACCACAGGAAATCCTGCTGCAACCTGCCGATCAATATGTCGCTGATTTTGTCGCGCATATGAACCCGCTGGGCGTGCTCAGGGCTGGTGATATCATGACAGATCTGGATCGTACGGCCCCGCCGCGTCGATTTGCGGCCTCTGCACATCCACTAACGCCGGTGCGCGATCTGATGGCGGCCATCGCCGAAACCAGCGGTGACGTCGGCATTGTGGAAAATGGCAGGATCATCGGCAAGATCGCGGCTGACGATATTGTACGCGCCCTTGCATGGCATCAGCAGCGAGCACAATAGCTCCGCCCGACAAAAAAGCCGCGTATCACTACGCGGCTTTTTTATAACTATCTAACGCCTCAAGCGCTTGCAGCCTGCCGTGCTTGTGCACGCGCCTCGACACGTGCGCGAATGGCATCGACATCGGCACGTGGGGTCGCAGCAAAAAGTTTCTTGGTATAATCATGCTGCGGGTTGCTGAACACGTCTTCACGCGTGCCATATTCCACCACTTCACCAAAATACATCACCATCACCTCGTCGGCGATATAACGTACCACCGAAAGATCATGGCTGATGAAGACGTAAGTGAGGCCGAACTCTTCCTGAAGATCAGCGAGAAGGTTCAGCACCTGCGCCTGCACCGAAAGATCGAGTGCCGATACCGGCTCATCGAGGATCAACAGTTTCGGGTTGAGCATAAGCGCGCGCGCAATGGCGATACGCTGGCGCTGCCCGCCCGAAAACATATGCGGATAGCGATTGAAGTGCTCGCGACCAAGGCCAACCTTCAGCAGCATCTGCATCGCTTTATCGCGACGATCCCTGGTCGACATTTTTGTGTTGAGCAGCAGTGGTTCCGCCAGCACGTCACCGATTTTCTGGCGTGGATTGAGCGAGCCATAAGGATTCTGAAAGACAATCTGCACCTTTTGGCGCATCTCTGCCGTCAGCCCGTCACGCTCGATATTCACATCCTGACCGCTGATCAGCAATTCGCCGGATGTCTGCGGGTCGATCATGGTCAGAATGCGCGCAAGCGTTGACTTGCCACAACCCGATTCACCCACAATTGCCAGTGTCTTGCCTTTTTCAACCTTGAAGCTCACTCCCTTGACGGCATGTACCACCTTGGGCTTGCCGAACAGGCCGCCACCGACATGATAATCGCGCTTAATATTGCGCGCTTCGAGAACGATCTCGCTCATCACGCTTCTCCCGCACCATTATTTTCAAGGACAAAATCGGAAACCGTCGGTAGACGGTCACCAGTTGCGTTTTCCGGCAAGGCCGACAGAAGCGCCCGCGTATAGGGATGTTTTGGCGCAGAGAATAGCGACAAGACGTCGGCATCCTCCATCTTGTGCCCCTTATATTGCACGATCACCCGATCGGCTGTTTCCGCAACCACGCCCATGTCATGGGTGATCATGATCAGTCCCATGCCATGCTCGACCTGAAGCTGCATGAGGAGATCAAGAATCTGCTTCTGGATCGTCACGTCAAGCGCCGTTGTCGGCTCGTCGGCAATCAGCAGTTTCGGATTGCAGGCAATGGCAATGGCGATCATCACGCGCTGACACTGGCCACCCGACATCTGGTGCGGAAAACTGGACAGACGCTCGGATGCATCGCGGATACCGACCAGTTCCAGAAGTTCAATCGCCCGTGCACGGCTGGCCGAACCCTTGAGACCCATATGCCGCTTGAGCACTTCTTCCAGCTGATAGCCGACTGTGAAGCACGGATTGAGGCTGGCGACAGGCTCCTGAAAGATCATCGAAATATCGCGCCCGATGATCTGACGGCGTTCCTTGTCGGAAAGTGACTGCAAATCCTTGCCGTTAAATTCCATTTTATCGGCGGTCACGGTTGCCGTTTTCGGCAGAAGGCCCATCACGGCCAACATCCCAACCGACTTACCCGAGCCCGACTCGCCCACAATGGCCAGAACTTCACCCTTGTCGACCGTGACATCGATACCATCGACGGCCTTGAAAGGACCGGTCGACGTTTCAAACGAAACCGTCAGGTTTTTGATTTCAAGCAGAGCCATCGATCAGCTCCTCTTCAGTTTCGGGTCGAGCGCATCGCGCAGACCATCGCCAATCAGATTGATGGCGAGAACGGTGATCAGGATGGCAAGACCGGGGAAGGTCACAATCCACCAGGCACTGGTGATGAACTCACGTGCCGAGGCCAGCATCGTACCCCATTCCGGTGTCGGAGGCTGTGCGCCCATGCCGAGGAAGCCAAGGGCCGCAACGTCCAGAATGGCGTTTGAAAACGACATCGTGGCCTGCACCACCAAGGGCGCAAGGCAGTTTGGCAGAATGGTCCTGAACATCAGACGCAGGCGGCTTGCACCCGCAAGCCTGGCAGCCGTCACATATTCGCGTTCCTTTTCCGCCATGACAGCGGCACGCGTCAGGCGTGAGAAATGCGGCAGCAGGACCAGCGTGATCGCCAGCACCGCATTGATGAGGCCCGGACCTAAGATCGCAACCAGAACCAGCGCCAGCAACAGCGATGGAAAGGCAAGGATCACATCCATGATGCGCATAAAAACCGTATCGATGCCGCCACCGAAATAACCGCAAAGAAGCCCGATGGTGATGCCAAGGCACATGGAAATAATAACGATGACGAAGCCGACCAGCAGCGAATATTGTGCGCCATAAAGCAGGCGGGACAAAATATCCCGCCCGACTTCATCGGTGCCGAGCAGAAACTGCGTTGTTCCTTTCTCCTGCCAGAAGGGCGGATTACGGAGAAACTCAGGAAACTGCTCGCTTGGGCCATAGGGGGCGAGGACTGGTGCCAGAATGGCGACCAGAACGATGGCGAGGAAGACAAAAAGTCCGATAACCGCGCCACGATTGACGCTGAAATAGAACCAGAAATCTTTTAAAGCCCGGATGCGTCCGAGATCATTCACGGCGTCCGGCTGAATGGCTGAGTGTGTCATGATACCCTCACTTGTGCCGGATACGGGGATTGATGAAGCCGTAAAGCAGATCGACCACCAGATTGACCACCATGACCATGAAGGCGATCAACAGCAGGCCGCTTTGGACGACCGGATAGTCGCGACGGAAAATGGAATCGAGCATCCATTTGCCGATACCTGGCCATGAGAAGATGGTTTCCGTCAGGATTGCGCCGGCCATCATCACACCAACCTGCAAACCAATGGTCGTAATGACCGGGATCATCGCATTGCGCAGCGCATGAATGCCGATGATCCGCCGGGTTGGCAGTCCCTTGGCGCGCGCGGTGCGCACATAATCCTCGCCCAGCACTTCCAGCATTGCCGAACGCGTTTGACGCGCAATCACCGCAAGCGGAATGGTCGCAAGCACGATGGTCGGCAGGATGAGGTGCGAAACCGCGGACAGGAACGCGCCTTTCTGATCTGACATGAGACTGTCGATCAGCATGAAGCCCGTTACGGTCGGGAAATAATAGAGAAGCGAAATGCGACCTGAAACCGGAGTCCATTGCAAAATACCGGAAAACAGAATGATCAGCAGCAATGCCCACCAGAAAATCGGCATCGAATAACCAACCAGCGAGATACCCATCAGTCCCTGATCGAACCATGATCCGCGCTTGACGGCGGCAATGACGCCGGCTGGAATACCCAGCATGACGGCCACGATGATCGCGCAGACGGAAAGCTCGACCGTTGCCGGAAACAGCGTGAAAAATTCCGTCAGAACGGATTTCTTGGTCACAAGCGACTGTCCGAAATCGCCATGCAGCAGATTCCAGACATAATCGAGATATTGCTGCCAGATGGGGCGATCGAAACCAAGCTGCGCCATCAATTGCGCATGACGCTCGGGGCTGACGCCACGCTCGCCCGCCATCAGCAGAACCGGATCACCCGGAAGCACACGAACGAACGCAAAAGCAACGATCGTAATGCCGATGAAGGTCGGGATCAGATAGAGGAGTTTATTCAAAATAAAGCGAAACATACAAAAACTCCGACCGGGTGCGGAGAGAACCTCCGCACCCGGTCGCTGGTGTTGTCAGGATTTTACTCAGCAATATCGACGTCTTCAAACCGATAATCGCCAAGTGGACTCTGCTTGAAGCCAGTCACTTTAGCCGACATCGGCACGAAAACCGTCGAGTGAGCAATCGTGTTCCACGGAGCCTGCTCCTTGAAGATCACCTGTGCTTCCTCATAAAGCTTGGTGCGTTCTTCCTGGCTCGTTGAAACCTTGGCCTTCTGGATCAGATCTTCAAACGGCTTGTAGCACCATTGCGCACGGTTGTTGTTGCCAACACCAGCACAGCCCAGCAACGTTCCCATGAAGTTATCCGGATCACCATTGTCACCGGTCCAGCCAAGGATCACCGAACCATCACGGTCCTTGTCGGACGACTTCTTGAGGTATTCGCCCCATTCCATCGAAACGATCTCGGCGCTGACACCGACCTTGGCGAGGTCCGACTGCATCAATTCAGCCGTCCGGCGTGCGTTGGGCATGTAAGGACGGCTGACCGGCATAGCCCAAAGCTTCATCTTGAGGTCCTTGACGCCAGCCGCTTCAAGAGCCTTCTTTGCGGCTTCAGGATCGTACTTGTCGTCCTCGACCTTGTCGTTGTAGCCCCACATTGTCGGCGGGATCGGGTTCTTTGCCACCTGACCCTGGCCCTGGAACACGGCGTCGATAATGGCCTGCTTGTTCACGGCCTGATTAAGCGCTTTACGCACTTCCGGCTTATCGAACGGCGCCTTGAGCGTGTTATAGGCAAAATAAGCGACATTCAGGCCAGCCTGTTCGTCAACCTTGAGGCTGGGATTGGCCTGAAGATCCTTGATATCCGCAGGTGCCGGATAGGACATCAGATGGCACTCGCCAGCCTTGACCTTTTCTGCACGTACGGCGGGATCGGTGGTGATGGCGAAAACCAGATCGTCGATCTTCGGACGACCGCCCCAATAGTTGTCATTAGCCTTGAAGCGGACAACGGCATCTTTCTGATAGGCAACGAACTGGAACGGACACGTACCAACCGGATACTGGTTGAGGTCGTCCTTCTTACCGTCAGCCGCGAGCTTGTCTGTATATTCCTTTGAAATGATCGAGGCGAATGGCATCGAGATATTGGCAAGGAACGGCGCTTCAGGGCGGTTGAGCACGAACTTGACCGTATAATCGTCAACCTTGACGATTTCCTTTATCAGCGCGCCCATTTCCATGCTGTCAAAATATTCGTAGGTGATGCCCGCGGTATATTGATGCCAAGGATTATCCTTGTTGCGCATGCGATCGAACGAAAAGATCACGTCATCCGCGTTGAAATCGCGGGTCGGCGTGAAATGATCGCTTGAATGGAACTTGACGCCCTTGCGCAAGTGGAACGTATATTCCAGACCATCTTCCGAAACATCCCAGCTTTCTGCAAGACCCGGCACAACCTTGGTCGTTCCGTTTTCAAATTCTGCCAGACGATTATACACCGGATGCGCAGATGCATCGAACGTGTCGCCGCCGGTATAAGCGGCTGGATCGAAACCTTCAGGTGACGCTGGCGAGCAATAGACAAACGTCTTTGCCGATGCCACACCGCTCATAAGAACAACCAGCGCAGTCGCAGCCAGGAGTTTTTTATACATTTTCATTATTAATCGCCTCCACAGGTAAGCATGCCGTGCGCGCCCCTTTGCGCACAGCTTGGCTTATCGAAGCCGCAGCCAAAGCATATTGCAAGCGCAATTTTTAGAAAAAACCATATTTTTAAACCGATTTCCCCGTCATTTTTTAGTATTTAATTCTAATTAAATGGCATTTTTTGGAAAATTGCGCTAAACACTGCAAAATTATAACATTATTCGCACGGCTTTTCCAATCATCAATGCTGCCAAAGCCCCAATGTCACCAAGGCCAAGGCGCGAAAAAGCACAGGTATTTACAGCGCGGGCTTGCAAAATATATTTGCGAGGAAGGCAGTCGGCTTTTGGCGACCAGCAGATCATCCGACAAATGCCAAGACGCGTTACCAACAGATTGGCCCAGCCACTGGTCATCAGCTGGAATGCACCAGTAGGGGTGTTTCGACAGCAAATCATGCGCCTGCAATCTTGCGATCACATCTCTCGTGCATCTATAATGAATAATCATTCCATGAGAGCAATTCGTCCAGAATAAATTGGCCGCACAAAACACCGCAAAGCATTTCCCGCCAGACGGGAATCTTTCAGAATTTTGCTCCCATAAAAAAATTTCCACCTGTCAAATTTGACCAAATCGCACAAATGGGACAATTGCGTATTTTTTTGGAGACAAATACGTCTGTTTTTAGCATTTTGAATTTAAGCAAGCTCTTTTCAAATGAAGCTCAGCACTTTACGTTTGCGTTGCCGATTATTAGGGGCAAATAATCACATAAATATTGTAGGGTTTCTTACAAGGGCTAAATAAAAATGAAAAAAGAACAGACTTTTGATAATTTAATACAAAATTGCGATCAAGCAGCTGAATTTCTTTCAGCACTCGCAAATAACAAGCGTCTTTTAATCTTGTGCAAACTTCTTCACAATGAAATGTCAGTGGGTGCCCTTGCCCAGGCGATCAGCCTGAGTCAATCGGCCTTGTCCCAGCATCTGGCAAAGCTTCGCGCGCTCAATCTCGTCTCAACGCGCCGCGACGCCCAGACTATTTATTACATGGTTTCGTCGCCACATATCGAATTGATGTTGTCTACGCTATCGGGCCTCTATATGAGTTCGACATCCAAGCAGCAGGAAACGGTCGCCGCTTGAATCTGCAAGCGCTTCACCGCAAAATTTCACACCGCCCCTCGGTAAGGCCTGTCGCAGCAAACAAGTGAAAGAGCTACAATTGCTTGAAACCCGAATGTCTCTTTCTCGCTGCAAGGCCGCAACGACACGATGATTCAAAATGATGATGTGTATGATCGCATCCAACGCATTGATGATGCAGACGATCATCGCCTGCATCCTTATCGCAATATCCGCGAAAAGGATCTCGTGGGACGCCAGCAACGCTTCATTGCTGAAGGCAAGGTCGTCATCAACGTCCTGTTTTCAGCATCTGCAAATTTCAAGACAGAATCCTTGCTCATTCTTGAAAACCGGCTCAATGGCCTGACGGAACAGCTACGGCAAGTACCGTCTGGCACACCGGTTTATTGTGTCCCGCAACATGTCATGGATAGCGTTGCGGGATTTCACGTTCATCGCGGGGTTCTGGCAATCGGAGAGCGCGAAGCGCAGCAAAACCTCCAGAACCATCTGGATGCATTGCCGCAAACCGCATTGATTGTCGTTTTGTGCGGCATATCCAACCACGACAATATCGGCTCCATTTTCCGCAATGCCGCGGCTTTTGAAGCCGATTGCGTGCTGATGGATGAAACCTGCTGCGATCCGCTCTACCGCAAGGCCATTCGCGTTTCCGTTGGCGCGACACTGAAAGTGCCTTATTTCCATGGCGGGCGCATTGATGAAATTATTGATCAGGTCCAGCAATCAAGCTTTCATGTGCTGGCTTTAAGCCCCGCAGCACAAACCAGTATTTATGAAGCCTCTGCACATCGACGTCAGGCCCTGCTTCTGGGAACGGAAGGCGAAGGATTGCCGCAACGCCTGCTGGAGAAGCTCGAAACGGCACGTATTCCGATGTCGCGCGCATTCGACAGCCTGAATGTCGCCACCGCATCAGGTATCGCGCTCTCGCGTTTCAGCAAATTTTCCTGATGAAAACGGGGACGAAAAAACCGCCCCCGAAAGCACAAACTATGCTGCCGATGCCTTTGCGGAGCCTGCAACAAGACGGCGCAGCATTTCTTCCGCTTTGGGTTCACGTTCGGAACGCGCAATAAAACCGCCGCCAAAAACACGCGCCGTATTGCTGTCATCGGAATAAAGGACGCAGGCCTGTCCCGGTGCGATACCGCTTTCGCCATCCACCAGTTCAACCCATGTCTGACCATCGGCATGATGCAGAATGGCCGGACGCGGCGGACGTGTGGAACGCACCTTTGCAAACACTTCCATGCCGCCTTCCGTCAAATCGGCAATGGGACCATTCCCGAGCCAATTCACATCGCGCAGGAAAACCTTGTGTGTTTCGAGCGCCTCACGCGGGCCGACAATGACAGAAGCTTTCGCCGCATCCAGATGTACCACATAAAGCGGCTCACCCGTTGCAACACCGATACCCCGGCGCTGGCCGACCGTATAATGCACGATACCATCATGCCGCCCGAGCTTGCGCCCATCGATATGTACGATATCGCCCGGCATGGTCGCTTCGGGCTTCAGCTTGGAGATGATATCGGAATATTTGCCCTGCGGCACAAAACAGATATCCTGACTGTCCTGCTTCTTGGCAACGGTAAGACCCATTTCCTCGGCAATCTCGCGCACTTGCGGCTTCGGTAGAGAACCAAGCGGAAAACGCAGATAATCGATCTGTTCCTGTGTGGTTGCAAACAGGAAATAGCTCTGGTCGCGATCGGCATCAACGGGGCGGTAAAGCGAGCGATGCGTGCCATTGGCTCGGCTGCGGATATAATGGCCGGTTGCAAGTGCATCTGCGCCCAGATCACGCGCGGTCTGCAAAAGATCAGCGAATTTGACGGTCTGGTTGCAGGAAACGCAAGGGATCGGCGTTTCACCGCTGACATAGGAATTGGCAAAGGGATCGATTACCGCTTCGCGGAAACGCGCTTCATAATCGAGAACGTAATGTGGAATGCCCAGACTTTCCGAAACGCGGCGCGCATCCTCGATATCCTGTCCTGCGCAGCAGGAACCGGCACGATGGACGGCGGCACCATGATCGTAAAGCTGCAATGTCACGCCAACGACATCGTAACCTTCACGTTTGAGAATCGCTGCCACAACAGAAGAATCGACGCCACCCGACATGGCGACGACAACGCGCGTGTCTTCCGGCTTTCCCGGTAGATCGAGGCTGTTCAGGCTCATGATTGTTTCCAGCTTCCGGGCCATGCCCTGCTTCTCAAAATTCAGATTTCTACGGCTTATATAGGCCAAATGGCGGCAATTTGCCAAGATGTCGCATGATAAACATTACGACAATTGCATTTGGCGCCACGCACTTCGTCGTGAAAGATGCCGTCACTGGCGAAATATTGTCATTTTTCACAAAGAATTATGCTCTTTTTTTCAAGTCTTACCAGAGTGTTACCGAGGGCTTAGCTAAATTTTAAAGCTGTGGCGCTAGTGTCATCCTCGATTAGGTCCTTGAGTGTTGTGTAGAGAGTACAATGACCGATCTGGTAAGACCGCGTATAAAATATGTAATTGGTCCTGATGGCAGTCCGCTGACCATTGCGGACCTTCCGCCTGCCACGACAAGGCGCTGGGTTATCCGCCGCAAGGCTGAAGTTGTTGCTGCCGTGCGCGGCGGACTTCTCAGCCTTGAGGAGGCATGCCAGCGTTACACGTTAACGGTGGAAGAATTTCTTGGCTGGCAATCTTCGATCGATGAGCATGGTCTCGCCGGTCTCAGGACCACCAGAATTCAACAATATCGGCACTGATCATCTCAGTGTCTTAAAAATTGACAGCCGGCCCTTTGGGGCCGGTTTTCGTTTGTGTCATTATTGCTTATGTTCAAGTGACCACGCAATGATCGGGAGACTTGCATGAGCACTCAAATCGATATTCGCAAGGAAGACAGTTCAGATGGCGGTCGCTATGTAGCGAGCCTCGACGGCAACGAAGCCGAAATGACTTTTACCAAGCTGGGACCATCGCTGATTTCCGTCGACCATACCCGGGTTCCTGAATCCATGCGTGGCAAGGGTGCCGCACAAGCCCTGGCCAAGAGCGCTGTCATGGATGCGCGTAGAGGCGGCTGGAAGATCGTTCCCCGTTGCAGTTTCCTGCATGCGCAAGTTGCCCGTCACCCGGACTGGACGGATGTCATCGCCAATGGCTGATATCCGCAGGCTTGCCAGCGCTGGAATAAAGTGACGCGGATCAGTTTTTAATCAGCCGGTGAATACGGCTGGCAAGGCTGCGGTCGGAAGCGATTTGTTGGCCCGACGCATGATCTTCTTGCTGTAGAATCGCATGGAGAGGCGATGTTTCGCCTTCCTTTTTTGCAGTTACGGCAACCACATGCGCCGCAAAATCCACGATCTCATCGCGAAGAGCAACATTGTGATGCGCCCCATCAGCACCATGACCGGACGGCACTGCAGCAAGTTCAGCGATCAGTTTTTCCAGCTCCTGCTGCAAGGCATCATTGCTGCGGTACATTTCAGTCATCTCTCAGAACTTTTGTCGAAAGGCTTACGGTCGCGGCCCCTCAACGGGTTAAAGGCCGCGACATGCATGGAAGAAATCAGAACGGATTCCATGTGGGTGATGCGGAAAGCTTGAGATAGCCGATATTCACACCCAGCCGCGCGCCCACACCGGTACGGATCGGCACCAGCACGATATTCTCGCGTTTGAGCACATTGAACCCGACACCCGCAATCACATAAGCGGAACCGGCAACCCCCGCATAGCGGCCATAAAGATGCTGCACGTCATCGAGATTATAGACCAGCATCATCACCCGCGAACCCTGACCGCCAAAGTCCCATCCAAGCGAAGGCCCTTGCCAGAAGGTTTTATTATCACCGGCATTCTTGGTATAGAGAGTGCCTTCACCATAGGTGAGGCCGCCAAAAAAGGCACCTGACCCTTCCTCGCCAAGAATATAGCCGTTTGGAAGTCCGAAACTTTGAAAGGCTTTCTCGACAGCACTGGCCAGTCCGCCAGATGCCGATCCGAAGAAATTATGCCCGGACTGGACGATTTCTTCGGCACTATAGGTATTCTGGGCGCGTGCCTGATGCGGCAACGCGATCATGGAAACAAGTAGAGCCGCAAGAAACGCAACGAACGCCGCCGTATTGCGGAAACTGGTTTGCGACAGGGATGGTATGGCCATTTTATTTTCCTTCCGGCTACACACGTCTCTGTCTGACAGCCCTGTTAAAAGCATGACGGCACCTCTTGCGGGCGCTTATGTCGAATCGCGTGCATTTTAAACGCGAATTTATTGTCTAAACCTTTAAGCTGAGAAATTGACGCCATGAAGGCGCAATTTTCTCCTGCTACGTGCATGAGAATGGGCCTTGGGATTTCAGCACGCGGCCAATGCGTTCAAAGACAGCTTTGTTGCGGCCTGATAGCGCGGCGTGTATCCAGAGAAATCACTCTTGAGGGCGATTCGCCCATCTTCATGCGGCTCGTAATCTTCACGCTTTGCGAGCCGTTTCGTTAACCGATCAGGACATGGACGCGAGAGCCAGGCGGTGCGCATCCAGTCCATCCGCGTTCTGGAGACACTGTCATGCCCTTGCCCGTTACCCTTTCCGCGCTCGACCTTGGAGCGCTTCTGTGCAGCAGGATCTGCCATGACATTATTTCACCGGTGGGTGCGATCAATAATGGCCTCGAACTTCTGGAAGAAGGCGGGTCCGATGAAGACGCGATGGACCTGATCAAGTCGAGCGCGCGCAATGCATCCGCCCGGCTCCAGTTCGCCCGCATCGCCTTTGGCGCAGCCGGCTCCGCAGGCGTGCAGATCGACACGGGCGACGCCCAGCACGTCGCAACCGAATATTTCAAGAATGAAAAGCCGGAATTTTCATGGGAAGGCACACGTGTGCTGCTACCCAAGAACAAGGTCAAGCTGCTTCTCAACCTTCTGCTGATTGGCAATGCCGCCATTCCGCGTGGCGGCTCCCTCGCTGTCCGTCTGGAAGGAGGCGATACAGCACCCCGTTTCGTCATTACCGTTCAGGGTCGCATGTTGCGCGTTCCACCAAAATTTCTGGAACTGCATTCAGGTGCCACACCGGAAGAGCCGATCGACGCGCATTCCGTGCAGCCTTACTACACGCTGCTCTTGGCCCAGGATGCAGGCATGACCATTTCGATCCATGCAAGCGCTGAAGATATCGTCTTCTCCGCCGAATAAACGGTAAAACGTGATATCAATATGCAAAAAGCTCCGCTTTCGCGGAGCTTTTTTACATCCAGTTCTCATAGAATGGATCAGGCGCTTTCGCGCAATTCCGCACCATCCGGCTCGCGCAGCACATAGCCGCGACCCCAGACCGTTTCAATATAGCTCTGGCTGCCGGAAACAGCGTCAAGCTTCTTGCGCAGCTTGCAGATGAAGACATCGATGATCTTCAGTTCCGGCTCGTCCATACCGCCATAAAGATGGTTGAGGAACATTTCCTTGGTGAGCGTGGTGCCCTTGCGCAAGGACAGAAGCTCCAGCATCTGGTATTCCTTGCCCGTGAGGTGAACGCGCTGGCCCGAGACTTAAACCGTCTTCGCATCCAGATTGACCACCAGATCGCCGGTGGTGATGACCGACTGGGCGTGTCCCTTGGAACGACGCACGATCGCATGGATACGGGCGATCAGCTCATCCTTGTGGAAAGGCTTGGTCATGTAATCATCTGCACCGAAACCAAGACCGCGAACCTTGTCCTCGATGCCAGCCATGCCGGAAAGGATAAGGATCGGTGTTTTCACCTTGGACAGGCGCAATGTACGCAGAACCTCGTAACCGGACATATCCGGCAGGTTCAGATCGAGCAAAATGATATCGTAATCATAGAGTTTGCCGAGGTCGATGCCTTCCTCGCCCAGATCGGTCGTATAGACATTAAAACTCTCGGACTTAAGCATCAACTCAATGCTTTGTGCGATAGCACTGTCATCTTCAATCAACAGGACGCGCATCTTTATCCCCTTTCCGCGGCTGACAAATGATCCCTCACGGCAGCACACGGAACAATCGTTGCCTTGTTATGAAGGTGCCAGCAAATGGTTAACAAAATATGATTCGCCTTGGCAAGCATATTTATGACCTGTTTAGAAAATTCTTATAGCAATATGAATCATATAAGGATTCTGGCTTAAAATGATCTCATATCCCGCTTTAATAATCCTCTCTAAGTGATTCATTCGACTCTAGCTTTTGACTGTTACTTAAAAGCCACAGAAGATTTACCGAGCCTTAAGTCCTAACGCGTATGATTAACCTCGTCGGTAAAGGAATGGTTACCAAAGGGTCGAATCCTTAACTTTTTGTTTCGCTCAAAAGGACCATTTCTGGCGACGAATACGAGAACAGACTCACTAAAAGGCTGGATTCGTTGGAGTTTCGCGGTGTCACAGGGAAGTTTTCTTCCTGTTTACACCTGTTAATAAGTCGGGGGGAACGCCCCAACACGGAAGCTGGCTGGTGTTCAAGGAGTATTGCGTATGAAACCACGTGAAAGCCTCGTCAGGCTGAAACTGTTCCAGGTGAAGGAAAAACGCCGTCAATTGGGCCAGCTTGACCTGATGATTGGCGAATTCGAGCGGATGGCTGGGGAACTGGACGCTCAAATTCTGTCGGAAGAGAAAAAGGCTGGCATTACCGATATCGATCATTTTGCCTATCCGACCTTTGCCAAGGCAGCACGCCAGCGGCGCGATAATCTTTTTGGCTCAATTCGCGATCTGATGTCCCAGAAAGAAGCCGCCGAAGCTCAACTGGCCATCGCGGAAATCGATCTCTCCAAGGCCGAAGCGCTGGAAGAGCGCGACAATGGCAAGGCACCGCGCGAGATCATCGAACGTCCCGTCAATCAGCGCCGCGCCATGATCGGATGATCAATCCCTTGTGATGAGACGTGAACAATCAGGTGCCGCTTTTTACGAGCGGCACTTTTTTATAGCGCGCATCGTGCTTTCCAAAAATCGGTTTCGATTTTTGGGCCAATGCTGTAGGGAAGAGGAGCAATGTGAATCCCCCTTCCAGGCATAACCCGGTCCTGAACAGAGTGAATCTCGGAAAAATTCCCAAACTGGCCCAATGGGGTCTGCTGGCATTCCTGTCGTCTGCATTGATTTTGGCAGGCGAGGCTTTGCATCTGCCCGGAGCCATGCTGGTTGGCGCCATGATCGGCGGTATTATTCTGGCCTCAGGTGAAGCGACAGTGCGCGTTCACAGCTGGCTTTCCTTTGGTGCACAGGCGGTTATCGGATGCCTGATTGCACGCGCCATAACGGTCGAATTCTTCACAAACATGGGCCAGCACCTGCCCATCATCCTGATATCCGTGGTCTATGTGATTTCGGTCAGCACCCTGTTCGGATTTTTGCTCGCCTATTTTCGCATCCTTCCCGGCACGACAGCCATATGGGGAACCTCTGCCGGCGCTGCGGCAGCCATGACGCTGATGGCCGAATCATTTGGCGCGGATGCGCGCCTTGTCGCCTTCATGCAATATTTGCGGGTGGTGATGGTGGTAACGGTCGCATCCCTCGTCGTCCGCTTCAATACGGACACCGATACGCTCGCC
>JAATGD010000109.1 GCA_015654965.1 Hyphomicrobiales bacterium | reverse complement strand
TGCATTGGCTGTCACAGACGGCGATCAGATTTTGCCCACCGTCAACCGGCTGATCGAGGATAGCGAGCATGTCATTCTCACACAGGACTGGCATCCGCCGCATCATTCAAGCTTTGCCTCAAGTCATCCCGGCAAGAAGCCGTTTGAGATGATCGACATGGCCTATGGACCGCAAACGCTCTGGCCGGACCATTGCATACAAGGAAGCCATGGTGCCGACTTTCACCCTGCCCTGCAATGGACGCGTGCGCAACTTGTCATCCGCAAGGGATTTCGATCCGGTATCGACAGCTATTCCGCCTTTTTCGAGAATGACCGGAAAACACCGACCGGGCTTGCGGGTTACTTGCGCGAACGCAATATCGGCTCATTGACACTGGTGGGACTTGCGACCGATTTCTGTGTCGCCTATTCGGCGCTCGATGCAATCACCCACGGCTTTGACGTGCGCCTGCGGATTGACGCCTGCCGTGGTATAGACCTCGACGGCTCCATGGCCGCGATGCTGGAGACAATGAAAAAGGCGGGTGTCGAACTGATCGACGAACCCGCCTCAGCAGCCTATCTCGGCTGATTTCAACCGTTAGGCCGTATCAATGGCCGATCACTTCTTCTCCCTTGTCCTGCCAGTGCGGATTGAGCTTGTTATAGCGCAGGGAAGACATGAAGGAGAGGCCGATCAGGCACGCACCGATCAGGCCGGTGATGACTTCGGGTATGTGAAACAGCGTCTGCACATACATGATCACCGCCAGAACAAGGATGGCATAGAAAGCGCCATGTTCAAGGTAACGGTACTGGCCGAGTGTCTTGCGTTCGACCATCATGATAGTCAGTGAGCGCACATAGAAGGCACCGATACCAAGACCGATTGCGATAATGAACAGGTTGGTCGTCAGCGCAAATGCGCCGATGACGCCATCAAACGAGAAGCTCGCATCCAGCACTTCAAGATAGATGAAAGCACCAAGCCCACCGCGATGCACCATACCCACCTGTTCTTGTGTGGCATCCAGCACCTCGCCCAGCCCTTCCACTGCAAGGAAGGTCAGCAGGCCAAACAATGCTGCAATGAGAAATGTATGCGACTGCACGGCATCCAGCTGGTAGGAAAAGAACAAGATCAGCGCGATGGCGACACCGATTTCAACACCCTGAACGGAGGCGAATTTCGACATCCGGCTTTCAAGCGCCTTGATCCAGTGCACATCTTTCTCGACGTCGAAGAAGTATTTCATACCGACCATCAGCAGGAAGGTGCCGCCGAAAGCAGCGATGCCGGTATGCGATTCCGCGATGACGCGAGCATATTCATCGGGCTGCCAGATCGCGAGCTTGAGTGCTGAAATCGGGTCGGTCCACATAGCCACGGCAACGATTGCCAACGGAAAGATGATGCGCATGCCGAAAACGGCAATGATGATACCCCATGTAAGGAAGCGGTGCTGCCATTCCGGCGTCATGTCGCGCAAGATACGCGCATTCACGATGGCATTGTCAAAGGAAAGAGAAATTTCAAGGACACTCAGGACCGCACAGATGATAAAGACGGAGAGCATTCCTCCGACCGTGCCGGTCATCTGGTATCCAAGCCAAACGGCAGCAACGAGGCCTATGATCGTAAAAAACATAGGCCACTTGAAATAATGCAAGGTGGTGGACATCGTAAACCATCAGTTGTTTTGGACGACGGATGAAGCCGGAAACCGGCATCGATTAACAGCCACCAGCAAGATGAACGCCACGGCCTCAGCGCTATGTAGGAGCCGACAAACTTGCAAACAAGAGCAATCAAGGCAAAATTTTGTTCGCCTGATAACGCCCGATCACCAGAGGCAACAAACTTTATGACAATTACGTGAATATTCTTTTTATCGAACCTGTCATTGCCATCTCAAGAGATGGGGGATAACGGCCATGGCCAGTCATCCCGAAACACGGTTCAAACCGGGTATGATAGATACTATTGGCAGCTATTCACGCGCTCAAGCGATGCCGAAAGCCCCATGAGCGAAAATGTGTAGCGTGTCTGCGTTCCCCGCGCGGACACAGCCTTTACGTCAAGCGTTTTGCCCGCGCGCATGGCACGTAGGATTCGCGCCTCATCGGCAATATTCTCTGCCCAGGCACGATTGCCTTCACTGAAAAAAGGAAACTGCGCACCGTCCACCATGACATTGACGGCACTATTGGCCTTGAGCGTATATCCCATGACCAGTTGCGGACTATAGTTGCCGCTGACTTTGGAAAGGATGAAGAAATTATCCCCGTGCCGCACATCTGCGGGATGAAATTTTATCGGAACAGTCAGCGCATAACACCGGTTTCCCGGCAGGTCGGTGTTTTGATAAACACCCCAATCCCTGAAATCCCCGACATGATCCGTCTTTGCCTGCGCGACAAAAGAACTCGCGACCAACCCTGCCAAGCCCAACGCAACGGTGGCTGCATTTTTCCTCATCGCTCTTAACCTCCATAGTCACTCAAAATATCACGTGAGATAAAAAATCATTACATTACGTTATTATTTCCTTAACAAAGGGCTAAAATCTTGCCGAATGTCGAAGTCCGGCGGCACGAAATGCCCGGAAATCAAAATCGATACTCACAGTCAACCGCCACATGACCCTATCTCTTGTGCCGGTCTTCGTACCTTCAAGAATCGATCAAACAAATTTGGGAGCACCCGATACAATTGAACTATCAGGACAGGTTGTATTCAAGGTTGTATAAATCTTGAAGCCTCATGGGACATTCCGACCAATTATTTGAGACTAAATCCTATAGACAAAATGGAATATTCGTGGCTCACTTCAATAGCAGCCCCAAAATCACAAACCATGCGCAAATCAATTTGCCTGGGCGGATTTTAAAAGTGCACCAGACACTGATGCCGAGATTTCTTTATGCTTTTCAAATCTTTTGCGCGACCAATAAGTCACACTTGCATAAGAAACTCTTCTCAAAAGCCCCAGAAATCGGCACCGTTACAACCAGTAACATTATTTATGAAGGCTTGAGATTGACGCTCGTTTTTTTGTGCGTTAGTCCCCATTCAGACGTTATAGCTAGAACTGAGAGAAGCGCGCAAAGCGCTTTCTTTTTGGAATACAATACAACCTAAAGTAGATACTAAATTAGCATTATCAGGTATAGCGGTGAAATTACCAATGTCTAAAATGGTGGCCAGACGAAGCAGGGGTTGGAATTTCTACATGACCACGTGCTCATTTCGGCAGCTTGTAAAAGGGCTTTGCGCTTTGGCTATGCTCGGCAGTATCGGCTATGCCGACAATATGGCATTGGCGCAGAGCGAGGCAGCGCCCCCCCCGGCAAATGCCCCGGCAAGCAGCCCGGCGAATACAATCGATGTTCCGCTGAGCGGTCCTGCCTTTACAATCGCCAATGAAGCCTATGATGCCTTTAATCGCCGCGATTACGAGACCGCTATCGTAAAAGTGCGCGAAGCCATTCGCCAGCGCCCCGATGTTGCGCGATTGAAGATATTGCTGCTGGATGCGCTTGAGGCTTCTGGGCAAACAGGTAAGGCGGCCAAGGAAGCCAAGACGTTTGCCGATGAGAACGCTTCATCGTCTGAGATAAGCGGCCAGGTCAATATCCTCAATGGCCGCCTCGCGCAAAAAGCGGCCGAGCAGGTCTATCGCAGCTTTGAGCGCAATGATTACAAGGCCGCCGTCCAATATGCGCAGGAAGCCGTGCGGCTTAAGCCCGACGAGAATGCTTTTCGCCATCTGCTCACACTGGCACAGTTGCGCGAGCGGGAATTTTCAGCCGCAGAACAATCCGCGAGCGAGACATTGAATGCCGATGCGGAAGATCCGGTCGCCATGATGTTTCGCAGCACGGCCCGCCTGAAGAAAGGCGAGGTGCAGCAAGGGTTGGAAGACGCCGAAGATGCCTTGAAGCAAGGCTGGGTGAGCGAGGAGGACATGAACAATATGCGCCTCATCGCCAGCGATTATATGATCGCAGCAGGCGAATATGACAAGGCGCAGGATGTTCTCTCGCGTTTCACGGGCGACGCCGCGTTAAAGAAACAGCGGCAGGAAAAGATCATGCAGGCCAGACGTTTCGGGGTCAAGGCTCCGGACAGGCAAGCGGTCGAAGCCATCATGGTGCCGCAACTGGACTGCCGGGTCACGCCTTACGGCCGCACCTGTTCCCTCATTCCCGGTACGCCTCCCGCCGATGCTGGCTATCCTTTGGCAGTGGAGGCGCAGGACGCATTCAAGGCACACAACTACTCTCTGGCCCGGGCGAAAATAAAGCAGGCCATCCAGCTTTCGCCGAATAACAATGCCTATCGCGAGGTGCAGAATAATATCGAGCG
>JAATGD010000082.1 GCA_015654965.1 Hyphomicrobiales bacterium | reverse complement strand
GTCTGGCGGATGAGGAACTGGCCACCGATCCGGTCAAGATGTACCTCAATGACATTTTTACCGTCACCGTCAACATGGCCGGGTTACCGGGCATCGCGGTTCCTGCTGGCGTCAATGGGCAAGGCCTGCCACTCGGGCTGCAACTGATCGGGCGGCCCTTCGAGGAAGAAACACTGTTTCAGGCAGCCCATGCCATTGAACAGGCCGCCGGTCGTTTCACACCGCAAAAGTGGTGGTAAAATCTGAGCCTGTCATTCGCCGGGGTCTTCCCGGCGAATTCGTTTTTATGTCGGCTCTTGCAGTCAGGGCTTGGCAAATTCCTGCTGGCGGCGCGCTGATTACGGATAAAAAACGTCTGGCGCTGGAAGCAAAATTCCTGCGTGATCTGCGTGAAAATGCCGATAGCGTTTTGGTTGCAGAACGTGCAGGAACGATTTTTGGCTGGGGCGCAAGAGTTCCCGCCAGCAATTATATTTCCGACATCTGGATCGATCCGCCTTATCAGGGGCAGGGGATTGGCGGGCAGATTCTGGATGCTTTGATGGCGCAGATACTATTAGATGGTTTTGATGCGGCGACAATCGGCACGCATGCCGACAATCTGCCCGCTATAGGTCTTTATCAAAAGCTCGGTTTTACAATCGACTGGCGCGGTGAAGAGTGGTCGGAAAGTTTTGGCCGAAGCGTTGAAAAGGTGCGTTTGCGCCGCCCGCTTTGATTATACATTGCCATTTAAGCGTCTCCCTCTATCCTTCAAAAAGAAAATGATTCTTTTGAGGAGGGGTTTTCATGTGGATCATTCTGACGGATGTGAGCGGGGAAAAACTCGCAGTCAATTTCAATCACGTTCTGTCGTATAATGCCTATGGCACCGGCACGCGCATCGTTACCTTGAGCACAGATCAGACTTTTTTCGTGAAAGAATCGATTGAGGAAATCGCCACGCGACTGGGTATCGACGTCAAGGAATAAGATTGCAGTATCGTGCTGATCCGTACCTCTTGACCTTCCAACGCTGGCAAGCTTTATTTTCTGCAGCGTGAGACAAATCAATGGAGGTTCTCATGCAAATTTTGATCCAGCGCATGGCTTGCCGCTCATGCATGAAGATAAATATGGTCACCAGAATGGTGACGTCATGAACAGGTTTTCCCCGATTCTGATAGCCGGAGCGTTGATGGTCAGCGTTGGGCTGGCTTTTGCTCAAGACTCAAACGACCCCCATACCGGACATAGCGGACATGCCGTAAGCGGTTCAGCCGCGAACGACAGCCCGGTGATTGCCGCCTATAAAGCCGCCAATGAGCGCATGCATAAAAATATGGCGATCGAGTTCACTGGAGATGCCGATGCGGATTTCATGCGTGGCATGATCCCCCATCACCAGGGAGCAATCGATATGGCCCGTGTGGCGCTCGAATATGGCTCCGATCCAGAAGTCCGCAAACTGGCCGAAGACGTCATTTCCGCTCAGGAGGCGGAAATCAGGATGATGAAGCAGTGGCTGGCCGAACACGGAAAGTAAGCAAGTCAGGGACAGTCACGCCATACCATGTCATTTATTTTCATAGTCTTATAACGGTTCCCTCATATCTTGTTTGATGGGAACTGCTTCCGCCAGAATCAGATATCCAGTTCCTCCACGAAAGCCGCGCGATCCTGAATGAAGCGGAAACGGGCTTCGGGCTTGGTGCCCATCAGCTCATCAATCGTATTGCGGGTTTCGTCGATATAATCCTCATCGACCTGAACACGCAGAAGCGTGCGCTTCTTCGGGTCCATCGTCGTTTCCTTGAGTTGGTCGGCGCGCATTTCGCCCAAGCCTTTGAAGCGTCCGATCTCCACCTTGCCGCGCCCGGTGAACAGGGTGCGCAAAAGCTCGTCCTTGTGCGTGTCGTCACGGGCATAGGCGATCTTTCCACCCTGACTCAGACGATAAAGCGGCGGCACAGCCAGATAAAGATGGCCGTTGCCGATCAGTTCCGGCATTTCCTGATAGAAGAAGGTGATCAGGAGCGAGGCGATATGCGCGCCATCCACGTCGGCATCGGTCATGATGACGACGCGATCATAGCGCAGATCGTCTTCGCGGTAATTCTTGCGCGTGCCGCAGCCAAGCGCCTGAATGAGATCGGCAATCTGCTGGTTGGCGGTCAGTTTTTCGCGCCCCGCACTTGCCACGTTCAAAATATTGCCGCGCAATGGCAAAATGGCCTGCGTGGCGCGATTGCGTGCCTGTTTGGCCGAACCGCCAGCCGAATCGCCCTCAACGATGAAGATTTCCGCGCCCGCTGCCGCATTTTGCGTGCAGTCCGCAAGTTTTCCCGGCAGGCGTAGTTTGCGCGTCGCGCTCTTGCGCACGGTTTCCTTTTCCTGACGGCGGCGAAGACGCTCTTCGGCGCGGTCCACCACCCAGTCGAGCAGCCGCGAGGCTTCCTGTGGGGATGCTGCCAGCCAGAGATCGAACGGATCGCGGATGGCGTTTTCCACGATGCGCTGCGCTTCCACCGTTGCGAGCTTGTCCTTGGTCTGGCCGACGAATTCCGGCTCGCGAATGAAGACGGACAAAATGCCCGCAGCCGACACCATCACGTCGTCGGTGTTGATGATCGAAGCGCGCTTGTTGTTGGTCAGTTCCGCATAGGCTTTTAGGCCGCGTGTCAGCGCGATACGAAAACCCGCTTCATGGGTGCCGCCATCGCCTGTGGGGATCGTATTGCAATAGGAATTGACGAAACCATCGCCGCCATACCACGACACCGCCCATTCGACCGCGCCATGACCGCCCTGTTTCTCGGTCTTTCCGGCAAAGATTTCGCGCGTGACCTGATGCTCCTTGCCGAGCGAACTGGCAAGATAGTCCTTCAGACCGCCGGGGAAGTGGAATACGGCCTTTTCGGGCGTTTCCTTCTTGGGATCGAGCAGCGAGGGATCGCAACTCCAGCGGATTTCCACGCCGCCGAACAGATAGGCTTTCGAGCGCGCCATGCGGTAGAGCCGGTGCGGATCGAAGCGGGCGCTTTTGCCGAAAATGTCGGGGTCGGGATGAAAACGCACGCGCGTGCCGCGGCGATTGTGGACTTCGCCCGCATCCTCAAGCCCGCCTTGCGGAATGCCACGCGAAAAACGCTGGCGATAAAGACGACGGTTGCGCGCCACTTCCACTTCCAGAACGTCGGAAAGCGCATTGACCACCGAAACGCCGACACCATGCAGGCCGCCGGAGGTTTCATAGGCCTTGCCGTCGAATTGGCCGCCGGCATGCAGGGTGGTCATGATGAGTTCCAGCGCCGGCTTGTTCTTGAATTTGGGAAGCGGGTCGATGGGAATGCCGCGGCCATTGTCGCGAATGGTCAGGACATCGCCCTTGGCGAGTTCGATCTCAATGCGGCTGGCATGGCAGGC
>JAATGD010000412.1 GCA_015654965.1 Hyphomicrobiales bacterium | reverse complement strand
TTGAGTACCAGCAGTTCGACGCCGGAGGACAATTCGGCGGCCTCGATGACCCTGCCTTTCTGGCGCGCAATCCCAATGGCCTCGTGCCCTTGCTGGAAGATGGTGAAACGGTTCTGTGGGAATCCAACGTCATCACGCGCTATCTTGCAGCCAGCTATGGCAAAAACAGCCTGTGGATCGAGGACGCGGCGCAGCGCGCACAGGCGGAAAAATGGATGGACTGGGCATCGACCACCCTTCAAGGCGATTTTCGCGATGTGATTATGCACCTCGTCCGTCTGCCGCAGGACAAGCGCGATCCGGCAATCCTGCAACAGGGGCTGGACGGCCTTGCACGCTCCATGACGATTGCCAATCAGGCGCTCGAACAGGCCCCATGGTTTTCGGGTGAAAATTTCGGTCTTGGCGACATGCCGATCGGTTGTTTCGCCTATGCATGGTTTGAATTTCCGATCGAACGTCCTTCCCTGCCAAAACTTGAAAACTGGTATGAACGGTTGAAGGTGCGTCCCGCCTATCGCTCGGCTGTGATGACGCCGCTCACCTGATCTTTCTGGAGGAATGACAAATGACGACGACCGTAAAAGTGGCCTTTCTTGGTCTTGGCGTAATGGGATATCCGATGGCGGGTCATCTCAAGACCAAGGGGGGACATGAGGTCACGGTCTATAACCGCACCGTGGCTAAGGCCGAAAAATGGGCCAAGGAATTTGGCGGCCATTTTGCAGGAACGCCTGCACAAGCCGCCCGTGATGCCGATTTCATCTTTGCCTGTGTTGGCAATGATGATGATCTGCGTTCGGTCACCACCGGCCCGGACGGGGCTTTTGCCACGATGAAGCAAGGGGCGATTTTTATCGACAACACCACCGCTTCCGCAGAAGTCGCACGTGAACTCTCCGAGGAGGCCGAGAAGCGTGGCTTTCACTTCATCGATGCGCCGGTTTCAGGTGGTCAGGCCGGCGCTGAAAATGGGGTACTCACCGTTATGGTTGGTGCGTCCGAAAATGTGTTCGAGCGCGCGCGCCCGATCATCGATGCCTATGCCCGTTCCGTCGGACTGATGGGACCGGCAGGCTCGGGACAGTTGGCCAAGATGGTCAACCAGATCTGCATTGCCGGTCTTGTGCAAGGATTGGCTGAAGGCATTCATTTTGGCAAAAAGGCCGGACTTGATATCGAAAAACTGATTTCGGTCATCTCCAAGGGCGCTGCCGGATCGTGGCAGATGGAAAACCGCTCCGCGACCATGAATGAAGGCAAATATGATTTCGGCTTTGCCGTCGACTGGATGCGCAAGGATCTTGGCATCTGCCTCGATGAAGCCGATCGCAATGGTGCCCGCCTGCCTGTCACAGCCCTTGTGGACCAGTTTTACAAGGAAGTGCAGCAGAATGGCGGTAGCCGCTGGGATACGTCTTCTCTTCTTTCGCGTCTCGAAAAATAAACGCCAAAGCATAGAGCGGTTCCTGTTTTGACGGAACCGGTGGAACCGCTTTAAATATTTGTTTTTACGCATTATCCTGTGCATCGAAGCAGGATCAGAAATCAGTCCAGTGGACTGATTTCCCTACGAAGACGCTTCGCACTTTTGCTGGAAATTCTCTTGGTTTCACCCAAAACAAAACCCCGGAAGGCAGGCTGCCTTCCGGGGTTTTTTATAAAAATTCGCAATATTATTTCACCGCATCGCGTCGCCCGATACCGAGCAACTGATAAAGGATCAGCGCTGCAAAAGTCGAAGTGCCGATGCCGCCGATGCTGAAATTGCCAATGGTGAGCGTAAAATCACCGGCACCGAAAACCAGCGCGACACCGACCGTGAAAAGATTACGCGGATCGAAAAAATCAACATGATTGACGACCCAGATACGCGCCATGGCGGAGGCAATCAGGCCGAAGACCGATACGGCAAGACCGGCCAGCACAGGCGCCGGAATGGTCTGCAACATGGCGCCGAATTTCGGTGACAGACTCAGGGCAATGGCGATAATAGCTGCAATGACGAAAATCAGCGTCGAATAAACCTTGGTCATGGCCATGACGCCGATATTTTCAGCGTAAGTCGTAACGCCCGTGCCGCCGCCGGAGCCGGAAATCATCGTGGCAACACCATCGGCGAAAAAGCCACGGCCAATAAAACGGTCCATATTCTGTCCCGTAATGGAACCGAGCGCCTTGATATGCCCGAGATTTTCCGCGACCAGAACAACAGCCACGGGTGCAATGAGCGTGATTGCCGACCAGTTGAATTCAGGCGTTACAAAATGCGGAAAACCGAACCATGCAGCGTTCTTCACATGGCTGAAATCAATGCCTGGCAACAAGGCAAACAGATTGCCGAAGACGAGAACCAGACAATATCCAACCGCAAGTGCAATCAGGACGGAAAAGCGTTTTGTGCCTTTGGGACCATAGGCCGATACAAGCGCCATGCTCAGAACCGTTAAAAGCGCAATGCTTATATGCGCGCCGCTGCCTTTCAGCTGCCCGACGGCAACGGGTGCAAGGTTGAGGCCGATGGAGACACCAATCGCACCGGTTACAACCGGCGGCATCAGTTTTTCGACCCATCCAGCCCCGATCCCCATGACGATCAGACCAATAATGGCATAAAGTGCGCCGCAGGCGATAATACCGCCCAGCGCAAGGCCGATATTGGGATTAGGGCCGCTTCCGGCATAGCCTGTGACCGCAATCACCACGGCAATGAATGCAAAGGAAGAACCGAGATAGCTCGGTACTCGTCCGCCAGTGATCAGGAAGAACAGCAGCGTGCCGATACCTGAGAAGAAGATGGCGAGGTTTGGGTCAAACCCCATCAGCAAAGGTGCGACGATGGTGGAGCCGGACATGGCAAGCAAATGCTGCACCCCCATCGGGATTGCCATGGCGGTTGGCAACCGTTCATCCGGCAGGACGATCGCGTTTTTTTCCGAAAGTTTCCATTGAGGAAAATAGGACATGAAGGATCTCTTTATTTTTATGTTATGAAATCACTTATCGCTATTTTTTACACTGTTTCCAGTCATAAATTCAGAACAGGCCAGCGCAATATCATTACGCTGGCCTGTCTTTTATCCCCATGCCGTTCTGATCAGAACTTGACCTTGGCCGTCAGTGAAAGCCCGCCAACGAAGTCGTTGTCGAATTCACCCTTTGAGCCGGTCAGGTTTGGTTTGCCCTCAACGATCGTATCGTCCAGTTCACCCGAAGTCAGCCAGCCTGCAGCACCAGCCAAACGGATTTCAAACTGGTCATTGGGCTTGTAATTGGTGCCCAGACCAAACAGCCAGATATCGGTCTGCGATGTCATACCCGTCGTGGTGCCACGATCCCAGGTCACGGTACCGGCGACAGACCATTGGTCGTTGAACTTGTGACCGACACCGCCGCTGACTGTCCAGCCATCCTGATAATAGAGGTTAAGGCTGGTGATCTTGGTTCCTGTCGGCACGATACGGCTGTCAGATGAATTGAAATCGACGGCCTTGAAAGTGGACCAGTCCGTCCATTTGATAGAGCCGAAAGCAAGCCAGTCAGGCGCAATACCGGTCTGGAACTTGAACTCGACCGATTGCGGGGTTTCGATACCGCTCTCGACATTGATCGGCATGCTGCGACCCGTGACGGGATTGATCGCCAGATTGTCGATGGTGCCTTCGAGATCGTATTTGACCCTGGACTGATAAACGATGCTGGCCCGCATCGCATATTCGGGAATTTCATAGGCGGCACCCAGACGCCAGCCTACGGATTCATCTTCCACATCCAGTGAGGCCACGCGCCAGCTACCAGTGGCGAATGGATGTCCCGCAGCCGGAATGGCTTTCGATTGTTCGCCGCGCAACTCCTGATAGCTCAGGCCGCCAAGAATACGGAAATAGCTTTTTTCGCCTGCCGCAAAACGATAGGAGCAGTTCACACCATAATCATTGGATGAAATCTTCTGCTCGGACGCCACGAAACTGCGAACCGTATCCAGTCCGACATTCGTGTGAATGCCCCATGGCTGGCGATATTGCGCCGCACAGGCCAGATCTTGCGTCAGATCGAACTTGGCGGAAACTTTCGGCACACAGTAGCTCTCGGCCTCATCGACTGACGTGCCAAAGGGCTGATAATTATTGAACGGGTTTCGACCACCCGTCGCTGTACCAATGGCGGAACCGCGAATATTCTTCAGCTTGCGCTGCGGAGCCACATAGGTACCCGACGCATCAACCGCATTGCCCTGTTCAAAAAGAATATCGAAATCCTGCGAGCTGCGCTCGAACCCGCCTGCATGCGCCCCGACGATCCCACCAAACAGGATAATCGCGACTCCCCCGAATTTAACGCCACCAACGCTCATAGATGTCCTCCCACAACTAACGGCATTAACGTTGACGCAAACGTAAATCAGGATGGATTTAACCTGCAATATCCAATTCATTCAGGACGCTTCGGCATGCCGGAGCCGAAATCGTCAAAAAAGCAAAAAATGCCGGGTGGTTTCAAAATTTTAAAACAGGTTTTGGAAAAAGCCGCGCTGATTTTGCTCAATTTGGCCTTTTTCCCGCCTCTTTTTAGCCTTGTGGCCAAAGAGCAACAAAGCGCAAAAACAATCAAAACAGCGCTTGTGCATAGCACTGAAACAGCGATCAGGCACCTTTATACAAAAATCCCGGCAGCACAGAACGCTGCCGGGAGGATGATTCGATCATCACAGACCACTCGTAAGAGTTTAGCCAGCCTCGCGGATACGACTCTCGGCCGTCGCCACCCGTTCTGCCGCCTCATTAAGTTCAGCCAGACGCTCGCGTTCCGCAGCCACCACTTCTTCCTTGGCATTGACCACGAATTTCTCGTTGGAGAGCTTTTTCTCGATCCGGTCGATATCAGCGGCAATCTTGGCCGCTTCCTTTCCAAGACGTGCGGCTTCCGCCTTCACATCGATCAGATTGCCAAGCGGAATGCAGATCGCGGCTTCGCCAAACAACATCTGCGCCGAACCCTTGGGGGCTTCGGCTGCAAAAGAAATCGTCTCGACACGCGCACGGCGCTTGATGGCCGCATCATGACGCGCAAAACGCTCTTTTGTCGTCGTATTGGCATCAAGCACCACCACGGGCACAACAGCACTGGCCGGCACGTTCATTTCCACGCGCACCGAGCGAATGCCGGTCACGAGGTCGACAAGCCAGTTGATATCGGCTGCCGCTTCATTATCGGCAAACGACAATTCCGGCCATGGAGCAAGTGCTAGCACCGTATCACGCTTTTCGCCCTCGCCTGCCGTCAGCGACCAAAGTTCTTCGGTCATGAACGGCATAAACGGATGCAGCAGCTTGTAAATCTGATCAAGACAATAGGCAGCCACCGCCTGCGCCTCGGCTTTTGCGGCTTCATCGTCGCCCATAAAGATCGGCTTTAGCAATTCCAGATACCAGTCGCAGAACTGGTTCCAGACAAAACGATAGGCGCTGCTTGCGGCATCGTTGAAGCGATAGCCGACAATACCTTCGGTCACGCCCTGGGTTGCCTTGGTCAGTTCTGTCAATATCCAGCGATTGACCGCAAGCTTTGCATTTTCCGGGCGGAAATCCGGGTCGATCTTCACGCCATTCATCTGCGCGAAACGGGTCGCGTTCCAGAGTTTCGTACCGAAATTGCGATAGCCCGCAATACGCGCCGGATCAAGTTTTACATCGCGGCCCTGTGCCGCCATAATGGCCAACGTAAAGCGCAGCGCATCCGCACCATATTCATCCATCAGCTCCAGCGGGTCAATGACATTGCCCTTGGATTTCGACATTTTCGCGCCGTGCTTGTCGCGCACCAAAGCATGCAGATAGATCGTATGGAACGGAATTTCTTCCATGAAATGCAGGCCCATCATCATCATCCTGGCAACCCAGAAGAAGATGATGTCAAAGCCCGTAACCAGCACACTGGTCGGGTAATAGGTGGCAAGTTCTGGCGTCTTGTCGGGCCAGCCGAGCGTCGAGAAGGGCCACAGGCCGGACGAAAACCACGTATCAAGAACATCGGTATCGCGGGTCAGCGCAACATCCTCACCATAATGGGCGCGTGCAGCAGCCTTGGCTTCTTCCTCGTTCTTTTCAACGAAGAAGTGACCATCCGGTCCATACCAGGCGGGTATCTGGTGTCCCCACCAGAGCTGACGCGACACGCACCACGGCTGGATATTTTCCATCCAGTCGAAATAGGTCTTTTCCCAGTTTTTGGGTACGATCTGTGTGCGGCCATCGCGTACGGCGGCCATGGCGGGCTTTGCAAGTTCGGCTGCATTCACATACCACTGGTCAGTCAGGTAAGGCTCGATTGGCACACCGCCACGATCGCCATGCGGCACCATATGCGTGTGATCTTCGATTTTTTCGAGATAGCCCTGTTCGTCCAGAAGCTCGATCAGGCGCTTGCGCGCCGCAAAACGATCCAGCCCTTCAAACTCGTAGATCAGGGATTGCAGCGCACCTGTCAGCTCCAGACCTTCAAGGAAGTCGATATTGTCCTTGAGGGTAATTTTTGCCGAAGGTGTAAGGATATTGATGGCGCGCAGATCATTGCGCTTGCCAACTTCAAAATCGTTGAAATCATGGGCAGGCGTGATCTTGACCGCACCGGAACCGGCTTCAGGATCGGCATAATCATCGGCGACAATCGGGATGCGGCGACCGACAAGCGGTAGAACCACATTATTGCCGACCGATGCATGATAGCGCTCGTCACCGGGGTTAACCGCCACACCGCTATAGCCCAGCAGGGTTTCAGGGCGCGTTGTCGCGACCACGATGAAGGTGGCCGGATTTTCCGCATCAAAAGGCACATTTTCCAGCGGATAGCGCAGATGCCAGAGATGGCCTTTGATTTCGCGCGATTCAACTTCGATATCCGAAATTGCGGTCAAAAGCTTCGGGTCCCAATTGACCAGTCGCTTGTCACGATAGATCAGGCCCTCTTTGTGCAAGGTGACAAAAACTTCAACAACCGCGCGCGACAGCCCTTCATCCATGGTAAACCGCTCGCGCGACCAGTCGCAGGATGCGCCAAGACGGCGAAGCTGGTTGGAAATCATCCCGCCCGATTCAGCCTTCCATTGCCAGATTCGCTCGATGAATTTTTCTCGTCCCATGGCATGTCGGTTCGGCTCGCCACGCTCTGCCAATTGTCGTTCGACAACCATCTGTGTTGCAATGCCGGCATGGTCCATGCCCGGTTGCCAGAGAACATTCTTGCCGCGCATGCGCTCGAAACGGACCATGATGTCCTGAATCGTGTTGTTGAGCGCGTGGCCCATATGCAACGACCCGGTGACGTTGGGCGGCGGAATGACCACCGCGAAAGGATCGGCACCCGGCTTTGCTCCCGCCCCCGCTTTAAACGCTCCCGCTTCCTGCCAGCGTTCTGCAATCTTTGGCTCTACGGCGGCGGCGTCATAAGTCTTCTCAAGCATGGAATTGTCCGGTCTTTTTACGCAATGAAAGGATTGAGCGCTCAATAACAACAAACGGCTGAAAAATCACTTTAAAAGTGAAAGCCCGCCTGCTTATGGCAGACGGGCTTTGCTGAAACCGAGACGCTGTGCATTTAGCGGTTGCCGCGTACCACGCGTTCTATTTCTTCACGTACCAGCCGTTCAACCAGCGGCGGCAGATTGCTGTCGAGCCAATCACGCAGCATGGGCTGTAAAAGCTCTGTTGCAATATCATCGAAAGAGCGGCGTGGCGCGGCATGGACAGCATGGTTCAGATCACCAAAGGCTTGCGCCACCTGACGCTCGACATTATCCGAAAGAATATGTGCTCCATCCGAGGCAGCCTCTGCCTTTACCGAATTGATTTCAGGGGCAACATCATCCGTGGCAGATTTGTCCTGCGATGGTGAAACTGCCTCAGACACTGTTACAGGCACCTCGGGCCTGGAGATTTCCGCAGGACGCCGATCATCGTTTTGTGGATCGAGAACAATTTCGTCGTCATCCTTTTCGGTTTGGGCCGCAGCCTTCCCGACAGATGTCCCCATATCCTCAATAGGTCTACGTAAAACAGGTTCTTCGTTCAGAATATCGCGCGTAGCAACCGATTCTGCCGCAACCTCACGCTCGGCTGGCTGAGCCGGAGCGGAAGGCGGACGCCGGAATTCAGCAACAGCGCCACGCGTTGGAAAATCCGCAGCAGGACGACTGACATCGCTATCTTCGATAATCCGGCGAATGGAAGCAAGTATCTCTTCCATGGACGGTTCGCGTGCTGCGCTCGATGTCTGTGCCATTGCTCTCCATCTTCCCTATCTTCAAATAGGACCATGCGCGCCCACTCAGCCGCGCCCGTTTCTCGCCCACCATACGGCTACGAATCCTCCGACTGTATGCCGCAGAAAAAGAGAATCAATGTATCAAGGATAGCGAAACGATAACGACTTGAGAATCCCTTACCTGAAAGCGCCCGACTGAACCCACAAGTTTTAACTTCTTGTTTACGAACAGGGTTATGCAAGCCGGGATCGAACATAAAAACGGCGCCCGAAGGCGCCGTTCAAAATCAAAGCTTATCTATATCAACGCCCGTCCGGGGTCCGCAGGCCGATCCACTTATCCTTTACGGCTTCATAGTGCTCTTCCGGCTTATACTGGGCAACCTGAAGCCCCAGCTTCTCGGCGGTCATACGTCCGGTGGCGTTCAGCAATGCATAGCTTGCAACAACCACATCGTGTTCCGACTGCACCAGTGAGATCTGCGCATTCGTCAGATCGTTCTGCGCGTTCAATACATCCAGCGTCGTACGCTGTCCAACCTTACGCTCCTCGATCACGCCATCCAGAGCAATCTGGGCGTAAGAGATATTGTCACGATTGGCCTTGACCGTCGCACGGGCCGCTTCAAGCTGTGACCATGCAGAACCGATAGCCT
>JAATGD010000348.1 GCA_015654965.1 Hyphomicrobiales bacterium | reverse complement strand
CGCTCTGGGTAGCACCTGTATTGGGCGTCATCGAACGCTCGATGGGGGCTGCATTGTTGGGCGCGGTGCGTGTCGGCGCGGGGGCCTGCCAGGTTCGCGCGCCACGGCTGCCGAAACCGCCACCGCCTGCACGGCGCGCCTCGGCGAAATCAACAGCTGCGAAGGAGACGATCAGTCCCATCACCAGTGCCGCTGTCAGTTTGGTCAGGCGGTTTCCAAAAGCCCGCATATTTAACTCCCGTTTAGAGACACCCCATTTTAGAGACAGGGATGTATGTTTAATTCCCTGCGCATATGGGGGCTTCCCCCCACCCTTCACAAGAGCGTGAGGGAGAAAAAAACGGATTTTTCCAAAACTTGTTAATTGGGCAGCGCCGCATCCAGAATCTGGATCTGCGGCGTCACCGAGCCGTTCCAGTGGTTGAGCGACAGATTACCGGCAATATGCACGCTTTGGCCAATATTGTTGAATAAAAACCGTCCGAGATCACCTTCCGCCACCCGGAATGCAATCGCATTGACGCGCTTGCCATCACTCCCGCGCAAGGTCACGCGCACATGATCACGCCCGACAGTGCGCACATCCACCAGCACATGATGCGGCAGCACGAGAATGGGCTGCGGATGCGCGGAGCCGTAAGGTCCGGCCTTTTGCAAGGATTCGTAAAGCGCAACGCTCGCACCCGATGCGGCCACGGCCCCATCGACCGACAGGCTGCGGTTTTCACGAAGACGCCCGACGATATGCGCGGCTTCCTCTTCCAGATAGGCGCGGAAGGCACCCAGTCTTGCGCGCTCAATCGTAATGCCTGCGGCCATGGCGTGGCCGCCGCCCTTGACCAGCAAATCCCGTTCAATAGCCCCGCGCACCAGTTTGCCAAGATCAAGCCCGTTAATCGACCGACCCGACCCTGAACCCACGCCATTGGCGTTGAAAGCAATGGCGAAAGCCGGACGCCGCGCCTTATCCTTGAGGCGTGAGGCCAGAAGCCCGACAATGCCCGGATGCCAGCGTTCGCTTGCCGTCACGATGACCGAAGCCCCTGCCCCGCCCGAAATTTCCAATGAGGCTTCTGCTTCCGCCTCCATCAGCATTTCCGCTTCCATCGCCTGCCGCTCCTGATTGAGCCGGTCGAGTTCAGCGGCAATGGGATCGGCCTGTGCGGGGTCGTCAAGCGTCAAAAGCCGTGCGCCCAGTCCCGCATCGCCGATGCGCCCACCGGCATTGATGCGCGGACCGATGAGATAGCCCAGATGAAACACGTTGAGCGGCTCACCAATGCGCGACACGCGGGCCAGCGCCGCCAAACCAGCATTGCTTTGACCACGCGCCACCATCAGCCCCTTGACCACGAAAGCGCGGTTGACGCCCGTGAGCGGCACGACATCGCAAACGGTTGCAAGCGCCACCAGATCGAGAAGCGACAAGAGATCGGGAGCGGCCCCTTTTCCACGTTCACGCAGGATTTTCGTGACCTGAACCAGCGTGAGGAAAACAACGCCAGCCGCGCAAAGATGGCCCTGGCCCGAAATATCGTCCTCGCGATTGGGATTGACGATTGCAGTTGCATCATCGGGCAAATCGCCACCGACCTGATGGTGGTCGATGACCACGACATTGGCCCCGACCTCTTTCGCAGCCGTAATGGACGGCGCGCTGTTGGTGCCGCAATCAACCGTCACGATCAGGCTTGCGCCCTTGGCGACCAGCCCACGCATGGCATCGGGATTGGGACCGTACCCCTCGAAAATCCGGTCCGGGATATAGATCGAATGGGAAATGCCGTAATGTTTGAAAAACCGCGCCATGAGTGCGGATGAGCAGGCACCATCCACGTCATAATCGCCAAAAATCGCAACCGTCTCGCGCCGCATGATCGCATCGGCAATGCGGTTGGCAGCCTTCTCCATATCGGTCAATGTTGCCGGATCAGGCATGAGATTGCGTAAGGTGGGATCAATGAATTCGGGTGCCGCTTCAACGCTCACGCCGCGACCGGCCATCACCCGCGCCACCAGATCGGAAATGCCATGATGCTGGGCAATGGCGAGGGCGGTATTCGCCTCACGCACACCCAGCCGGTCAATCCATTTCTGCCCGGTTGCCGAATTTTTTATTCCAAGGAAAAGGCGTTCTGTCGTCATCCCTTCTAAAGACACAAAAGGCGGCAATTTTGCAATGCCGCCTTTTATCAATGCATGAGGATCGCCTTACAAAAACTTCGACATGTCCTGATGCCGCGCCTTGATCTCGCGCACCGTCTGCGAACTGGCGCGCATGACGATGGTGTGAGTCTGGATATAATCGCGTGCAAATTTAACACCCGAGAGCATATTGCCATCCGTCACGCCGGTTGCCGCAAACAGCACATCGCCCTTGGCCATATCTTCCATGGTGTAGACCTTTTTGGGGTCAGAAATGCCCATCTTGGCCGCACGCACGATTTTTTCCTCGGTGTTGAGCTGCAGCCGGCCCTGCATCTGCCCACCCATGCAACGAAGGGCTGCCGCCGCCAGAACGCCCTCGGGGGCGCCGCCAATACCGATATAGATATCGATGCCGGTTTCATCCGGGTTCGTGGTGTGCATGACGCCCGCCACATCGCCGTCCCCGATCAGGCGGATGGCGGCACCCGTGGCGCGCACTTCTTCAATGAGGCGCGCATGACGCGGACGGTCCATGATGCAGGCGGTGATTTCATGCGCCTTCACACCCTTGGCCTTGGCCAGCGTCATGATATTGTCGGTCGGCGTTGCGTCGATATCGACAACACCCTTGGCATAACCGGGTCCAACGGCAATCTTTTCCATATAGACGTCAGGCGCGTAAAGCAGATTGCCCTTCTCGGCGATGGCGATGACCGCCAGCGAATTGGGCAGGTTTTTGGCACAGATCGTCGTGCCTTCCAAGGGATCGAGCGCGATATCGACATCTGGTCCCTGCTTTGTGCCGACTTCCTCACCGATATAAAGCATCGGCGCTTCATCGCGCTCGCCCTCGCCGATCACCACCGTACCTGAAATCGGCAGGCGATTGAGTTCCTGACGCATGGCGTCAACCGCTGCCTGATCGGCGGCCATTTCATCGCCGCGTCCGCGCAAACGCGCTGCGGCGACCGCTGCGCGCTCGGACACACGAACCAGTTCCAGTGTGAGAATACGATCTAGTCCGTGGGCCAGTCCGTGGTGTTGCTGCTCTGCGCTCTTGGCCATGGAATCAAGTCCTGAATTCAAATTACGTTGATGCGACGCGCGATGCGCCCGGTATGCGCATAAGGTCTATATCAATATTGTGTAGACCTTTTGTCAAAGTCCTGCGCCACCCGCAAGAGGCGCAAAACCAAAAACAGTGTAGTCTCAAAGACTTAATCGATTTAAGCCCGACACGTTAACACTGACACGCTTCGTTGCATGGGCCGAACGGGCGTGATCTTTAACCGGCGCGCTCGATACGGATCATCTGCGGCTTGTCGACCAGATGATCGTCCTTGAGGATGGCTTCAAGCGCCTTCTTGACCGCGGCTTCCGTGGTTTCATGGGTCACAAGAATGACGGTCTTGATGCCGGCGGGCTGCGTGTCGCCCATCGGTGGACGCTGTACGATCGATTCAAGCGAGATATCATTATCGGCCATGCGCTTGGCGATACCGGCAAAAGCGCCGATACGGTCATGCACGGTCAAACGGATGAAATAACCGCCCGCATGTTTGCGCATCTTGGCCTTTGTATAGGGCTGCAAGGCTTTGGCAGGCGTGCCGAAGACGGGGCCATGCTGGAAGCCGGGGCGGCTTTTGGCGATATCGGCAATATCGCCGATGACAGCGGATGCGGTCGCGTTTCCCCCCGCACCCGGACCTGACAGAAGAAGCTCGCCCAGAAGGTCGGTTTCAATCGCTACCGCATTGGTGACACCATGCACCTGCGCGATCACCGACGAAGTCGGCACCATGGTCGGATGCACGCGCTGCTCGATGCCGGTATCGGTTTTCTGCGCAACGCCCAGAAGCTTGATGCGATAGCCCAGCTCGTCAGCGGCGCGAATATCGGCCAGCGAAATATTGCTGATGCCTTCGAGATAAATATCGTCGGCGGCAATTTGGGTGCCGAAAGCAAGACTGGTCAGAAGTGCCAGCTTATGCGCCGTATCATTGCCTTCGATGTCGAAAGTCGGATCGGCCTCGGCATAGCCCAGACGCTGCGCATCCTTGAGACAGGCTTCAAACGAAATGCCCTCTTCCCACATCCGCGTCAGAATATAATTGCAGGTGCCGTTCATGATGCCATAAATGCGCGACACTGTATTGCCGGTGAGCGATTCACGCATCGCCTTGATCACCGGAATACCGCCTGCGACGGCTGCTTCAAAATTGAGAAGCACGCCTTTTTCTTCAGCGATTTTCGCCAGCGCCACGCCGTGACGGGCCAGCAGCGCCTTGTTGGCGGTCACCACATGACGGCCAGCGCGCAATGCGGCTTCCACGGCCAGCTTGGCCGCGCCATTATCCCCGCCGATCAGTTCGACGAAAACATCGATATCAGCGGATTTCGCAAGCTCGATCGGGTCATCGAACCATTCGACATTGGTCAAATCCACGCCACGATCACGTGTCCTGTCACGGGCGCTGACAGCGGTGACGACGACTTGCTTGCCGCACTGGCGAGTGAGCATTTCGGACTTGTCACGCAGGATACGCAACACTGAAGCGCCAACGGTGCCAAGCCCCGCAACGCCAATCCGCAATGCATCACTCATTACCATAGATCCTCTGATAGATTGATTTCGATAAAAAGTCCGGGCACGGACGCGCCCGGATCTGAAGGGAAAGAACCGCCTAGCGACGGGTTTCCAGGGGAATCACATTGTGCAGATTCTCATCCTTGGTGGCGAGAAAGCGCTTGATGTTGCGTGCAGCCTGACGAATGCGATGCTCGTTTTCAACCAGCGCAATGCGCACATATTCATCGCCATGCTCGCCAAAACCAACGCCGGGAGCGACCGCCACATCGGCCATTTCGACCAGCAGCTTGGAAAATTCCAGCGATCCCAGCTGGCGGAAACGTTCGGGGATCGGTACCCATGCAAACATGGTTGCAGCCGGTGCCGGAACCTCCCAGCCCGCGCGGCCAAAGCTTTCGACCAGCACGTCACGGCGCTGCTTGTAGACATTGCGCACATAGGTAATGTCCGAGCCATCTCCATTGAGCGCTGCGGTCGCCGCCACCTGAATGGGCGTGAATGCGCCATAATCGAGATAGGATTTGACACGCGTCAGAGCGGCGATCAGCCGTTCATTTCCGACCGCAAAGCCCATGCGCCAGCCGGGCATGGAGAAGGTTTTCGACATGGAAGTGAATTCGACCGTCACATCCATCGCGCCCGGCACTTCCAGAACGGATGGCGGCGGATTGCCGTCGAAATAGATTTCCGAATAAGCCAGATCCGACAGAATGATCAGATCATTCTTGCGCGCGAATGCCACCACATCCTTGTAGAAATCGAGCGTCGCCACATAGGCCGTCGGATTGGACGGGAAATTGAGGATCAATGCAATCGGGCTTGGGATCGAATGCTTGACCGCCCGCTCCAGCGCACGAATGAAATCTTCATCTGGCTTGGCAGGAATGGAGCGGATGACGCCACCCGACATGATGAAGCCGAAGGAGTGGATCGGATAGGTCGGGTCCGGGCACAGCACCACGTCACCGGGCGCCGTGATGGCCTGCGCCATATTGGCAAAGCCTTCCTTGGAGCCGAGGGTAGCGACGACCTGCGTATCGGGATTGAGTTTGACACCGAAACGCCGCGCATAATATTGCGCCTGCGCACGCCGCAGCCCCGGAATGCCTTTCGACGCCGAATAGCGATGCGCGCGCGGGTCCTGCACCGCCTCGCACAGCTTGTCGACAATGTTCTGCGGGGTCGGAAGGTCAGGATTGCCCATGCCAAGATCGATGATGTCGGCACCCGCCGCTCGCGCCGATGCCTTCAGGCGATTGACCTGTTCAAAGACATAAGGGGGCAAACGACGGACTTTATGGAATTCTTCCGACATGATCCTGTTCCAGTGGAGAGTTGAACAATATGACGCTTATGCGCCGGTTGAGGAGCTATACACCCGTTATCGCAAAGGGTCGAGACGCAATGCCGCATGAGGTGGCTTTTGTCTGACAGGCGCTATTCTTCGCCGGATTCGATCTGCTTGAGGGTGGCGTCCGTCTCGTCCTGCGCCTGTTTGCGCAGGGCAGCCGCCTCGGCGGGGGTGAACGTTGAACCCGTGCTTCGGGTTGCGGCAAGACGCGTGCGGTCCGAATCAAGACGCCCGGTCAGGCTTTGCTTTTCATCCTCGGTAATCTGGTCGGTCGCGGCTTTCGGCATGCGTCCAAAAGTCGGATAGGTCCCCGAACGCAACGCGCCTTCCTGCGGAGTGCCTTGAAATTCCTTGCCACCGGCACAGGCAGTCAGCATCGCGGCTGCCATTACTGCCAGCATGAAAGGGGCGAACCGCCGCGCGCTCTTGGTCATTGATCTGATCCCGGTTGTCATCGTGATTCCACAGCACAAGGTGCCGCAAAATATATTTTAAAAGGGATAGCATCAAGTCGAGGCTCCCTGTCAACAAGCGAATCCTCAACCTCGTCAATTAAGCCCCGTGAAGACCGGATCAATCTGACCTTGCCCGCAAGGTGAAGATGGCATCGCCCTTCAATCAGCACACGAAAAGATTACACAAAGTAATATTTTGTTATACCGCATTTTCACTCAAGAAATACCGCTGTATCTACGTGCAGAAAGTTACAAATTTCACTTCAAGAGTTGCGTTTCAGGAATAAAAAAATTAAAAATTCCCTACCAATTGCTAGCGATGCAATTTGTGCAATGCTTTAAAGCGCCCATTCAGGCATGAAACTATATATAAAGCATTGATACAATTACAATTTTTCCCCGATAGCAATCGGGGTTTCCGGGTGATGTCACGCCATTTCGGCGCTGAAAGTCATGCTGAAAGTTATGGGGAGAATCGATCTCCCGAAACCACGCGAGCACGGATCGGTCCGGTTTGCTGAATTGGCCAGGGAAATCGAGTCGGAGTGAACTTTTGAAATTTGCATCTTGCGCACACCGGTTTACCGGCAGACGTCTTTCATACAGCGTGGCTCTGCTTTCGCTTGTGTTGTCGTCATGCAACTCGACCGGAACCGGCGGGCAAGGCCTTCAACTGGCAGGCAATTCCAGCGATTCGGTGCTCACAGAATCCCTGCAAAGTGCCGCGGACCAGAAAAATGCCGCAGCAGCGGGCGCACCCCAGGAAGGGGTAGACAAGCAGGCCCTCGAAAAGCAGCCCCCCGAAAAGCAGGAAGGCAAAGAGGAAAAGCAACAGCCAGTCCCGTCCACGGAAGCGAAGCAGGCTGCCTTGAAGACAGAAGCCCCCGCCGCGCCAGCATCCGAAACCACTGAAGGGCAACAGGCGCAGCTTGCCGAGGCGACCCCCGCGACCGAAAAGACCGAAAAGAAAGCCAGATCTCTTATGAGCCTGTTCGGGGCAAAAGAAGAGAGTTCGCCCCAACCCGCAGAGGCCGACACTCAGGCGACAACACCCGCTACGGCAGACAGCGACGTGACGCAGGCCGCAAAAGCGCCAACCACACCCGTCCAGCCGGAACAGCCGCAAGCACAACAGACCGCGCGATCGGGCAGCCCCGAAAAACCGGTACAGGTCACATCTCTTTTCGGTGGCGCGCCCAAGAGCGCCAATGCCTTTGCCACGCCACAGCGCCCCAACGCATCCGAGGGCAGCATTGCCCGGCTTTTCGCCGATGAAGCGGACAATGGACGCTCCAACCGCAGTGAAAACAAAAAGCTGGCAGTGATCAAACCGGCATCCGCCACGGCAAAGCACGATTATAATTATACGCTTCCCGGCGTTCGCGCGAATGGCGGCTTTGAAATCAAGCACCGCAACAGCCTTGCCGACGACAGCGACATCGACGCGAATGAGGATGATGAATATCCAGGCGTCACTCTGGCGTCCGCCCCCGGCCTTGCCCGTCTGGCCCCCAACGGCCTGAAAGTACAGCGCCAGACCGTGGATGTCGCCTGCCTCAAACCGCAGCTTGTGACGATGCTCCGAACTATGGAGCGGCATTTCCGCCGCCCTGTCATGGTGACTTCGGGCTATCGCAACCCCTCCTACAATCTGAAAGTCGGAGGTGCGCGCAAATCGCTGCATATGATCTGCGCCGCCGCTGATATCCAGATTGAAGGCGTTTCCAAATGGGAGATTGCCCGTTATGCCCGTTCCATGCCGGGACGCGGCGGGGTTGGCACCTATTGCCACACAACATCGGTCCATGTAGATATCGGACCGGAACGCGAATGGAACTGGCGCTGCAAACGCTGATTCCCGGAAAATGCATCGTAAGGCCGGGCTATATGCCCGGCCTTGTTTTATCCGGTCATTGCAAGATATTGGCGCTACAGCATCGGCCCAAAATCGGAATCGATTTTTGGAAAGCACGATGCCTAGATTCAAGAACCTAGAGCGACCTTTGTGCGTCCGAATGGACGCACGGCGCTCTAGCAGCAGTTCAGGATACCCGTCCCGTACAGGCAATCTGAAAAGCTTGCGATCTTTTTTCAGAAAAAGTGGCTTTAAGGGCTTGCGAGTCACAACCTTCCTGCATATAAGCCCACTCACACCGACAACAGGCGCCCATCGTCTAGCGGTTAGGACAGCGCCCTTTCACGGCGCAGACAGGGGTTCGATTCCCCTTGGGCGTACCACTTTCTGGTCTATTTCCTTAACAATTCAATCTGTTAGCAAGCCTGATGGCTTTCTTTCGCTACGCGCAATTTATTGTGCCAAGATCAAAAAACCCGCTTGCATATCGATTTTTTGCTGACTATAAGCGCCCCACACTTTGCTTCGTTGCATTCAATGAAGCAACGGGCGCCCATCGTCTAGCGGTTAGGACGCCGCCCTTTCACGGCGGAAACAGGGGTTCGATTCCCCTTGGGCGTACCATTTCTTTTCCCAAGCCCGAAAATAACCTTTATGATGCGCCTGCACGCTTATGCTGCATAAATATTGCGCCCACCAAAATATTGCCTGCAAATTACCCGGAATTGACATCATCGCATCACAATCCCGGCTCATTCAGCCGCGACATTCTCCTCACACACAGCCAAGACGACAGCCCATATGCGATGGTGAATGATGATGACCAGAGAAACCAGAACCACCCTGACCTTCCTCGGAGCCGGCCTGATCGCGGCGGCCATGGTTCTTGGCGCTGATTTGAGCTGGGCAGATGTCGCCAAAACTTTTTTCTGATCGAAACGACGCATTGCGACAAAACCCTTTCACACCTCCGGCTGAACATGCTCTAAGGTCGCATGTTCTTCTCCTCACCGCTTGTGACCGGACGGCTCGAACGCCGCTATAAACGCTTCCTTGCCGATATCACGCTTGATGATGGCCGTTTCATCACGGCCTTTGTTCCCAATACGGGTTCGATGCGCGGATTGACCACGCCGGGTTCACGCGTCTGGCTGAGCGTATCGGATGCCCCGCATCGCAAATATGTGCATACGCTTGAGATCGTTGAAGCGGACGGCATCATGGTGGGCGTCAATACCGGCCTTCCCAACAGGATTGCCGAAGAAGCGATCCTCAACGGTCTCGTCCCGGGCCTTGACAATTACACCACGCTCAAACGCGAGCAGAAATACGGACGCAATTCACGTATCGATATTCTGCTTGAGGATGATGCACTGCCGCGCGCCTATGTCGAAGTCAAAAACGTGCATTTCATTCGCACGGCGGGAACAGCCGAGTTCCCCGATACGGTTACAGCACGCGGTGCGAAGCACCTTGAAGAACTCATAGACATTGTTGCGACTGGTCATCGCGGTGTAATGCTGTTTATTATTCAACGCAGTGATTGCAGCAAATTCAGCATCTGCCGGGATCTGGACCCCGTTTATGCGCGTACATTTGAACGCGCGACTGCTTCAGGGGTTGAGGCCTGGGCCGTTCGGTGCAACATAACGGATAAAAGTATTGACGCCATGGACCTGGTGCCAATCCAATAGACATAGACGGATCGAAGAATGGTAACCTATATCGAAGCCACAAGCGCACCCTTGAAATATACTGGCCAGATCAAGCTTTACGATGCGGACGCCTTTGCGGCCATGCGCAAGGTCTGCAACCTGACCGCGCGCTGCCTCGATGCCTTGAACGATATCGTCAAGCCCGGCGTCACCACCAATGAAATTGACCGTTTCGTTTTCAATTTCGGCATGGACCACGGCGCTTTTGCCGCAACGCTGAATTATCGTGGCTATACCAAATCGACCTGCACATCGATCAATCATGTGGTCTGCCATGGCATTCCCAACGACAAGCCGCTGCGCGAAGGCGATATCGTCAATATCGACGTGACCTATCTGCTCGATGGCTGGCATGGCGATTCAAGCCGTATGTATGCGGTCGGCGAAATCAAGCGCGCCGCAGAACGCCTTCTGGAAGTGACCTATGAAAGCCTGTTGCGCGGCATTGCAGCCGTCAAGCCGGGGGTGAAGACCGGAGCCATTGGTGCTGCCATCCAGACCTATGCTGAAGGCGAACGCTGCTCCGTGGTGCGCGATTTCTGCGGCCATGGCGTCGGCCAGCTTTTTCACGATGCGCCCAATATCCTGCATTATGGCACGCCCAATGAGGGGGTGGAGATCAAGGAAGGCATGATCTTCACCATCGAACCGATGATCAATCTCGGCAAGCCGCAGGTAAAGGTGCTATCCGATGGATGGACCGCTGTGACGCGTGACCGCTCGCTCACGGCGCAATATGAACATACGATTGGCGTGACCAAGGACGGCTGTGAAATCTTCACGCTTTCTCCAGCCAATGTTTTTGGCCCGGCATCGATGCGTTAATCCGAATTTATAGTCTCATCTGTTTGCGGGGGTTGAAACAGACATGACAAAGAAGACGCGCGCGCCGGGGGATTATGAATTCCCCGGCTTTAACGACACTGTTCAATTGACACCCAATCTCGACAGGCCACACCATCTCGGCCATCGCCAACGGCTAAAGCATCGCTTTCGTGCGGCACCCGACACGCTCGCCGATTACGAATTGCTGGAACTGTTTCTGTTTCGGGTCATCCCGCGCTCCGACACCAAGCCACTCGCTAAATCGCTCCTGACCCGCTTTGGCACGCTTGCCGAAGTGCTCGGAGCACCTGAAAGCCTGATTGCGGAGGTCCCCGGCGCCGGACCTTCGGTTGCGATGGAAATCAAGATTCTCGAAGCAATCACCAAGAGCAGCGCCCGTAGTCAGGTCATGCATCGCGAAGTTCTGGGCTCATGGAGCAAGGTGATCGACTATTGCACCGCCGCCATGGCCTATGAGACGCGCGAACAGTTCCGCATTCTGTTTCTCGACAAGAAAAACAGGCTGATTGCCGATGAAGTACAACAGAAGGGAACGATCGATCACACCCCGGTCTACCCGCGTGAAGTGGTGCGGCGGGCGCTTGAACTCTCCGCAGCCGCAATCATTCTGGTCCACAACCACCCCACTTGATCATTTCGATCACGTATGATCACGCATAATCCCGCTGAAACACTAGGTAAATAAGTCTTTTTAGCCGTTGCGTAGTGGGGGCGGTTATGGCAAATTGGGGGCTGCAAAAGGGTGTCCCGGATCAACGCCTTTGAGACAAAACAGAGTTAATTGAGAAGATAGGATTTTCGGCTCATCGTAGCTTTATCAAAGGAAGCGAAGATGAGACAGAAAACCGGGCTGCAGACATCGTCGGCCGAGAAGACGGTCAAGG
>JAATGD010000256.1 GCA_015654965.1 Hyphomicrobiales bacterium | reverse complement strand
TTGCAACTGTCGGACCTTGAACCCGACGAGGATGGAGAACGCCAATGCCTGCAGTGCAGGAGACCATTGATCAGGTCCGCGGCCTTGACGTGGACCAGTATAAATATGGCTTCGAGACGGCCATTGAATCCGACAAGGCCCCCAAAGGGCTCAGCGAAGACACAATTCGCTTCATTTCCGCCAAGAAGAACGAGCCGGAATGGATGCTGGAATGGCGTCTGAAAGCCTATGAACGCTGGCTCACCATGGAAGAGCCGACTTGGGCGCGCGTCGATTATCCCAAAATCGATTTTCAGGATTCCTATTATTACTCCGCGCCTAAGAATCAGGCTGGTCCGACGTCGCTTGATGAAGTCGACCCCGAACTGCTGAAAACCTATGAGAAGCTCGGCATCCCGTTGCGCGAGCAGGAAATTCTCGCGGGCGTGCGCAAGCAGGGCGATCCGAGTGAAATCGACGGCAATCCCTCCGACAATGTCTATGCCTCGGGCCGCGTGGCGGTCGATGCGGTGTTCGACAGCGTATCGGTCGTGACCACCTTCAAGGCAGAACTGGCCAAGGCGGGCGTGATTTTCTGCTCGATCTCGGAAGCCATCCGCGAGCATCCCGAGCTTGTGAAAAAATATCTGGCCTCGGTGGTGCCGGTTTCCGACAATTATTATGCGACGCTGAATTCGGCCGTGTTCACCGATGGTTCCTTCGTGTTCGTTCCCAAGGGCGTTCGTTGCCCGATGGAGCTTTCGACCTATTTCCGTATCAATGAAAAGAATACGGGGCAGTTCGAGCGCACGCTGATCATTGCCGAAGAAGGGGCTTACGTCTCCTATCTGGAAGGCTGCACCGCACCGCAGCGCGACGAAAACCAGCTTCATGCGGCCGTTGTCGAACTGGTTGCGCTCGATGATGCCGAAATCAAATATTCGACCGTTCAGAACTGGTTTCCCGGCGACAGCGAAGGCAAGGGCGGCATCTATAATTTCGTCACCAAGCGCGGCGACTGCCGTGGCGCCAATTCCAAGATTTCGTGGACGCAGGTGGAAACCGGTTCGGCGATTACCTGGAAATATCCGTCCTGCATCCTGCGTGGCGACAATTCGCGTGGCGAGTTCTACTCGATTGCCGTGTCCAACGGCCATCAGCAGATCGACAGCGGCACCAAGATGATCCATCTGGGCAAGAACACGTCGAGCCGCATCATCTCCAAGGGTATTTCAGCGGGCAAGTCGAACAATACCTATCGCGGACAGGTTTCGGCGCATCGCAAGGCGGAAAACGCCCGCAATTTTACCCAGTGCGATTCGCTGCTCATCGGCAATGATTGCGGTGCGCATACCGTGCCTTATATCGAGGCCAAAAATGCGACCGCGCAGTTCGAGCATGAAGCGACGACCTCGAAAATTTCAGAGGACCAGCTGTTTGACGTCATGCAGCGCGGTATTCCGCAGGAAGAGGCCATCGCGCTCATCGTCAATGGCTTCGTCAAGGAAGTCATTCAGGAACTGCCGATGGAGTTCGCCGTGGAAGCCCAGAAGCTGATCGGCATTTCGCTTGAGGGCAGCGTCGGCTGACCGGCGCGCCTTTTCTCACTGATTTTTCTGGCCAGCCTTTTCCTGGCATTAGAACAAGGTTTATATTCATGCTTGAGATCAAGAACCTTCATGCGAAGATCGCCGACACGGATACCGAGATCATTCGCGGCCTGAACCTCACCGTCAACAAGGGTGAAGTGGCCGCCATCATGGGGCCGAACGGTTCGGGTAAATCCACACTCTCCTATATTCTCGCCGGTCGTGACGACTATGAAGTCACGCAAGGTGACATTCTCTATAACGGCGAGTCGATCCTCGAACTGGATCCGGCCGAGCGGGCCGCCAAGGGCATTTTCCTTGCTTTCCAGTATCCGATGGAAATTCCGGGCGTTGCCACGATGGAGTTTTTGAAAGTCGCCATGAACAGCCAGCGCAAGGCGCGCGGCGAGCCGGAACTCAAAATCCCGGAATTCATCAAGAAGGTGAAAGAGGCCGCCGGTGGGCTGAGCATCGACATGGACATGCTCAAGCGCCCGCTCAATGTCGGTTTTTCGGGCGGCGAGAAGAAACGCGCTGAAATCCTGCAAATGCAGCTTCTGGAGCCGAGCCTTTGCGTGCTCGACGAAACCGATTCCGGCCTCGATATCGATGCGCTGAAAATCGTTTCCGATGGCGTGAATGCGCTGCGTTCACCTGATCGTGCGGTCATCGTCATCACCCACTACCAGCGCCTGCTCGAACACATCGTGCCCGACAGCGTGCATGTGCTTTACAAGGGCCGGGTGATCAAGTCCGGCGACAAGAATCTTGCGCTCCATCTGGAAGAAAACGGTTATGCCGATGTGAACGGCGAAGCAGCCTGAGGAGGAATGGATCATGAATATCCAAACCGCTCCGGCGGCAAGGCCACGCACAGCGGCTGAAAGCGCGCTGATCGACAGTTTTGCCGAACGCATGGGCGAATTGCCCGGCAATGGCGATGTGGTCGTGGCGCGCGATGCGGCTCTCGAAACGTTCAAAGAGCAGGGGTTGCCCTCGCGCCGTATCGAAAGCTGGCATTACACGGATTTCCGCACGCTTTTGAAAGCTGTCCCAGCCTTCGATTCTGCCGCCGGAACCCAGCCGCTTGCGGCACTTCTTGCCGGCTCATCAGTTGCAACAGCCAGCAATGGCTTAGCACTCGATGCGAAGGCACCCGAAGGGGTGACGCTGACGCCGCTGCGTGAAGCGCTGGCCGATGGCTCGCTGGCGCTGCAATTGAAAACACGCGGGTTCGACGACACGGTCGGCCAGATCAATGCCGCCTATGTCAGCGATGGTTTTGTGGTTTCCATTGCCGATGGGGTTGAACTGGAAGCACCGCTGGAATTGCAGAATATCCAAAAATCGGGGCAGGGCCATACGCGCTTTCCAGTCCGCATCGGTTCGGATGTCAAAGCAACCATTATCGAGCGGCAGAATGGCGGTGAGGGTGATGCTTTTTCAACCTCGGTCAGCCATGTGTCCGTGGGCGATGGTGCTGAAGTCGTCTGGGTGATCCT
>JAATGD010000094.1 GCA_015654965.1 Hyphomicrobiales bacterium | reverse complement strand
GCTCGTAACACCCAGAGCAATCAGCACGGCATCGGACAGGGCACAGACCAGAACCACGGCTAGGACATGCTCATGCCGCAAGCCCTGACGCAAAACAAAGGCATTCTGGGCACCAATCGCGACAATGAGTGACAGCCCCATTGTCAAGCCAGTGATGAAAACAGTCAGGTTCATATCCATCTGCCAATCAGTATCGGAATTCATGTTTTTGAAGGGCTTGGATAAAGGCAATCGTTGCATTAGTATAATTAAACGAACTAACCTTAATTAAGGCAATCTAATGATTGATTACGCAGCGCTTCGTGCCGTTGCCATGGTGATTGAGACAGGAAGCTTTGAGAAAGCCGCGCAAGCTCTCAATGTCACGCCATCGGCAATTTCCCAGCGTATCAAGAATCTGGAAGAGCGGCTTGGTGTCGTACTGGTTTCGCGTGGCTCCCCATGCACCGCCACGGACAAGGGCGAATGGTTGTGTCGCCATATCGAACAGGTAGCCATGCTCGAGCATGAATTGTTCAAGCTGCTTCCCGCCCTTGGACCTTCGCCTCAATCAGCACCGAATGTAACGCTTCACATAGCGACCAATGCTGATAGTCTCGGTTCGTGGTTCATGAAGGCCATATCCGGCTTTTCAAAAGAAAGCGGCTATCTGCTCAATCTCGCCATTGATGATCAGGACCACACAGCGGAATGGCTGCGACATGGACGTGTCCTTGCAGCGGTCACAGCCCTCGACAAGCCCGTGCAGGGTTGTCGCATCGTGCCGCTCGGCGTGCTGCGCTATCATGCAACGGCAGCGCCGGAATTTATCGAACGCTATTTTCCGCAAGGTGTGAAGCCACAGGCGCTAATAGCCGCGCCCATGCTGACCTTCAATCAGAAGGATCGGCTTCAAAGCTCGTGGATCAAGGAAAATCTGGGACAGAATATAACATGCCCGACCCATTGGCTGCCTTCAACACAAAGTTTTGTCGATGCCTGTCTTGAGGCTATGGGCTGGGGCATGAACCCGGCCTTGTTGGTTAGAGATCATCTTGAAAACGGCAAGCTGGTCGAACTCATAGCGCAGACACCGCTCGACATTCCCCTTTACTGGCAGGTCAACCGGCTGGCAGCGGACCGGCTGGTTACCCTCACCCGGCATGTCGTCAGCACAGCGCGTCGCGAATTGTTACCAATCGCAAACGGTAAGCGCTAAACAGGACCTCCGCTTTGCGATCACCATCAGTTTTATTGAATGTGAAGGAAAGATGCTGAACAAAAAGGGGATGAAAATCCTTGTCCTTGCCGCAGCGGCGGTCGCACTTCTTTTTCTGGGCTGCTATTTGCAGATGCACTTTGCCGTGCCTTGAAGGCACACAAAAAAGGCAGGATCACTGATCCTGCCCCGTTTGCGAAACGCCTGCCGCTTCTTCACAAACCCTGACATGTTCAGCCAAGGCTGCCAGTGGCAAGAAGGCGCTCACCGTGCAGATATCGCGCTTTTCAAACTTCGGTAGCTCCTGAAGTTCTTTCAGGCGGATAAGCAGTTTACCGCGGCTCATGGAAATTCCCTCCATTTCCCCCCGATTGACAGATTTTTCAGGCAGCCTTTACCGCCGCCTTCAATGGAATTTCGATATCGACCTCAAGCGTCGACATCTGGTCTCCCCGATCCATCTTGACATTGACCTTGTCGCGATCGATCTGGATATGCTTGGCAATCACCGCCAGTATTTCTTCGCGCAAGATGCCCACCAGATCGGACTGCCCCTCCGATGCCCGCTCATGCGCCAGCAAAACCTGCAACCGTTCACGCGCCTTGGGCGCGGAAGGCTGCTTGGTGAAGAAACGAAACAGGCTCATGCCGCTCTCCTTCCCATTCCGAAGATCTTACCTAAGAGACTGCGTTTTTCCGATGGCATGTTCATCGGCACTTCCTCACCGGCAAGGCGACGGGCGGCGTCCAGATAGGCCATAGCCGGAGCGCTGCGCTGATCTGCGAGCGTCACGGGCGATCCGATATTGGATGCGCGCAGCACATCCTGACTTTCAGGGATGATGCCCAGAAGCGGGATCGACAGGATTTCAAGAACATCCTCAACCTTCAGCATATCGCCACGGTCGGCGCGCAACGGGTCGTAACGCGTCAGAAGAAGATGTTTTTCAACGCGCTCGCCTCTTTCAGCCTTCAACGTCTTGGCATCCAATAGCCCGATGATACGGTCGGAATCGCGAACCGAGGAGACTTCCGGGTTGGTGACGACCACAGCCACATCGGCATGGCGCATGGCAAGTGTCGCACCACGTTCGATACCGGCGGGACTGTCGCAGATGACCCAGTCGAAATCTTTCTTGAGTTCCTCGATCACCCGGTCCACGCCTTCGGTGGTCAGGTTGTCCTTGTCGCGGGTCTGGGAAGCAGGCAGCAGGTAAAGCGTTTCAACGCGCTTGTCGCGGATAAGCGCCTGCGACAGCTTTGCATCGCCCTGAATGACATTGACGAGGTCATAGACGACGCGACGCTCCGCACCCATCACCAGATCGAGATTGCGCAAACCGACATCGAAGTCGATCACGACGGTCTTTTCATTGCGCTGCGCAAGCGCTGCGCCAATCGCCGCCGAGGAGGTCGTCTTGCCCACGCCGCCCTTGCCCGAAGTTACAACAATCACTTTTCCCATATTTGTCTCCTGTCTCTCCCGCGCATCCTGAAAAATGCCCGCCCAACCCGGGCATCGATATCATTTCAACCGAGCGTTTCCGCTTTCATGTAATCGCCATCCAGCCAGAGCTGTACCGCCTGACCACGCAATGCGGCTTCCATATCCTCGGCTGTCTTGTAAAGACCGTCGATCGCCACCAGCTCGGCTTCCATCTTGCGGCAGAAAATACGCGCATTTGAATTGCCCGCAGTGCCCGCCAAAGCGCGTCCGCGCAACGCGCCATAGACATGGATGGAACCGCCCGCCACCACTTCAGCACCTGAAGCAACGGAGCCGACCACGGTTACATCGCCATCCGGGAAATAGATCGACTGGCCGGAACGCACAGGCTCCGTTACCACCATGGAAGAAACGGCCTTGACCAGTTGCACGGAAGCTGGTGCCTTCTCGGCAACCGGCTTGACTTCAACGACAGGCGCCTCACTGATTTCAGGACTGAAATCGGCAACCGTCTGCCCGCCACGCAAGGCTGGCGGCATGCCCGGACCGAGCAAGGAAGGCCGCGCGCCTTCAAAGCCTGTGACCCAGACGCCGCGACTGCCAAGGCCTTCAAGCAGCGAGACAAGTTGCGCGCGCTCGATGGACAGGTTTTCGAGATCGAGAACGACCGGGCGGTTGAGAAAAAAGCCCGCTGAGCGCGCCGAGAGATCATCCAGCCTGTACAACCAGCCATCCAGCGGCAATTCAGGCGAGAGCACCAGCGCAAGAAAGGATCGCCCCTTCAAACGGATTGGACGGGATTGTGTTAGCACTTGATTCATCTTGGTTAAAAATCGGTTTAAACGATTTACAGTTGAAATGGTTAACGCTTGGTTAATTTCGGGATATTGCTTGTTGCTCCCTTCACCCAAAGTCGTATGGATAAACAGGATGCGGCCTGACACATTGCCCTGACATATTGAAACGCAAACGCATCGAATCACTTTGTTCATTGTAGGCAACGAATGAGGCGTGCCCGGGGCTTTACAGCATCATCCACAGAAGAAAATATTCGTTTTTATATTTAAATATTTGCCCGGTTTTTTCAAATATCGCACCTTGTCCGGGCATAAGGCGGCTTCTATTCACGCTTTCTTACAAAGTGGAACCTTTTGTTGGTTTTAAAATCCGCTTTTAGATTCCATTTTTTTATTGCGTGCACTCCTGAGAGCCCGCCCGCCTCGCGTCCCTAAGCCCCCCCGCCCAAACGCGAGGCGGTTCCTTGATGGAACCTTTATCATCCCGTTCTTCTTATTCAGAAAAATCAGATGCTCCGCTGCAGCAAAGTGTTTTTACGATTGCGGCTTGCCGGTACGCCATGCAGCATGGGGCGTGGGCCGGTTCCTTCCCGGCAGAATCATTCAGCGGCAATCATCGCAGCACCCGATGCGCGTCTGTAATAGTCATCGACAAACATCGGCCGCAGCGAAACATACCCATTGGAAATATCCAGAACATGCGAATAGATATGCGACCCGTCTTCAAGCATGGGAAGCCTGTCCTCATGCATGATGCTGATGACGATGGCCTGCGGGCAGCGGTTTTTCAATGCGTCGTGAAACAGTTTCTTCGCAGCGGGATCAAGTGCTCCTGTCGCTTCGTCAAGAAAGATGATCGACGGCTTTTGCAGAAGGATTCGCGCCAGAACGAGCTTTTGCTTCTGGCCGCCTGAAAGCAACATATCCCACGGTGAACCATCCGAATCGGGATCGTTCATATATGCGATGAATTCACCAAGCCCCGCTTCATGCAGCACCGCCGCAACAGCAAGATCAGGAAAATCATCTGCCGGTCGCGGCAGGCTGACGAGCTGCTTGAGCGAAACCGAGGGGAATTTGGCATCCTGCGTCGCATAAAGCGTGCTTTCATGTTGCGGATAAATGATTTCACCCGTCCCATAAGGCCACAACCCGTTCAACGCCTTGATGAACGAGGTTTTGCCAGTACCGGAGTCACCACGCATATAGACCCAGTCACCCATGCGGATATTGATGAAGCCCGAACGCAGAAAAGGCGCATCGCTTTCCGGGCCTTTCATCAGCGTGAGGCCACGCACTGAAAGTCCGAAACGGGGATGCTGTGAGCCGAATGAAAAGCGGCTGGTGCCTGAGCGCGCATAAAATTCGGATGGCTCCTGCACCTTCTCAATGGCTTGTGCAAGTTCGGTCACACGGCCCGCATTGGCGCGCAGATTGGCAATGGCCGGCATCACCTGAATGAACCATGAGCAATCATTGATCATGGCAGCAACAGTTCGGCACCAGTCACATAATTACGGAAACTGACCGAGCCGCTCATATAGGGTAGCAAACCGGGCACATAGGCGACGATACGGTTGGACAAAAATCCGTAGGCCTGTGAAAAGGCGAGATAGGCAGCGTCGAAACGGTTCAAGCGGTTCCAGACACCATCCACTTGCCTGTAAAGACTGTCATTCACGGCTTTCTGGACAGCCTCACCGCGGGATGCCGACAATTGAAAGCTGCGGCGCAAAAGCGTGGTCCACTCACCACGATAGGAGCCTTCGGCCTGCTGTATGCGCAGATTGAACTGCTCAAGACGCCGCCCGATCACCACGGCAATCACAGTACCAAGCGGCACGTAAACGGCAACCGCAAGAAAAGCCAGTACAGCACCGCCATATTGCCCGAGGAAGGAAAGCCCTTCGACTTCGGTCGATATCTCGATAAGCTTCTGTCCGACGAAGAAACCGGACATCAGAACACCAACAATGCCGGGCACAAGCCCAATGGCACCGCCGGTCATGCCT
>JAATGD010000122.1 GCA_015654965.1 Hyphomicrobiales bacterium | reverse complement strand
TTCTCGAAAAGGAATCGGAACTCGCGACTATTCAGCGTGAAATCCTGCGGCTGAAAGTGAAGACTGCCGATCCCATGCTGCCCATTGCCTCGCTTTCAGGCGGCAATCAGCAAAAGGCGGTTCTTTCAAAGATGATGCTGCCCGATCCCAAGGTGCTTATTCTCGACGAGCCGACGCGGGGTGTCGATGTCGGCGCGAAATACGAAATTTACAAGCTGATCTTCGCGCTTGCCAAACAGGGGGTAGCGATTCTGATGGTTTCCTCGGAAATGCCGGAAGTGCTGGGTATCAGCGACCGTGTTCTGGTGATCGGCGAAGGCAGGCTGCGCGCCAATTTCCCCAATGAGAATATCACGCAGGAACAGGTGCTTGCCGCTGCAATCGGCAAACCCATCGTTGAACCATCATCAATGCGGACTGACCCGCACGCAACAAGAACTGGTGCATGACATGATGCTCGCAGGCAAAAGTCTTCGTCACTTTCTCGCAGAATACAAGATTGTCGCGTTGCTGATCGTCGTGGCACTGATCTGGGCATTGTTTGCCATTCTGACCTATGACCCGGACATAGGGCGCTCGCAGTTTCTGACCGCGCGCAATTTCTCCAATCTGTTGCGGCAAATGGCAATTACCGGCATGCTGGCCTCGGCCATGGTGTTCGTCATCGTGGCCGGTGAAATCGATCTCTCCGTCGGCGCGCTTCTTGGGCTTCTAGGTGGCGTCGCTGCCGTTCTGGATGTAGTCTATGGCTGGCCACTCTGGGCCACCATCAGCACGGTTCTGCTACTCGGCGTCGTTTTGGGAGGCTTTAATGGCTGGTTGACGGCCTATCTTGGCATTCCGTCCTTTATCGTGACGCTTGGCGGTCAACTGGTGTTTCGCGGCATTGTACTGGGCATCATGGGGGGTGTGACAATTGCGCCGATATCGCCCGGCTTCAAATATATCGGCCAGGGTTATCTGCCGGAGTGGATGGGCAATGTCTGCGCGATGCTGCTTTTCGCGGTTCTCATCCTGATGAGCCTGCGAACACGTTCCAGCAAACGCAGGCATAATCTTGCAATGCTTTCGCCCGCGATGGAAACGGCACGGCTCCTCAGCACCGGCATTCTGATCCTTGGCTTCATCCTCATCCTCAACAGCTATCAGGGCGTGCCGGTTCCCGTGCTGGTGCTGCTGGTCATCCTTGGCGTCTTCACGGTTATCGCCCGCCAGACGGTTTTCGGACGCCACATCTATGCGGTTGGTTCCAATCTTGAGGCGACCCGCTTTTCAGGCGTCAATGTGAATTTCGTCAAAATGGCGGTGTTTGCCCTGATGGGGCTGATGGCGGCGGTCGCGGGTCTGACGACGACGGCGCGGCTTGCGGCGGGAACGCCGTCAGCGGGTTTTGGCGGTGAACTCGATGCCATTGCATCGTGCTTTATCGGCGGCACCTCCATGCGCGGTGGCGTGGGATCGGTCATCGGCGCGCTGGTGGGCGCACTGATCATGTCGAGCCTTGATAATGGTATGTCGATGCTGGGCGTTGATACCTTCTGGCAGCAGATCATCAAGGGCAGTATTCTGGTGCTGGCGGTCTATCTCGATATCGTTTCCTCAGGAACGCGCCGCGCCTGAGTGGAGTATGAGGTATGAAAAAAGCCCTCCGTGAGGAGGGCTTTTGCAATTGTTAAATCGGATCAGGCTTTATAGGTCTGGACCGCACCGGGAAGCTTGCTCCACTCGGCATACCAGTTTTTGAAGAGCCTCAGATGTGCTTCGACAAAACCACGCTGGCTTTCTGTCAGCGCATCCGTTTCGTTGAAATGCAGCGTATATTCCTTGTCGCCATTCACAACCATCATATGCTTGAAAAATAGAACGAGGTCCGGGCCTTCATCGAATTTGGAGAGAACCGCAAGGGCGGATTCAAGTTCCAGTGCGCGGGCGCGGGCATCCGCATCGCCTTTGGCTGCGGCCTGAGACAGATTGCACAGATGCAAGACTTCTTTCGGGAAGACATTGCCGATGCCGGTGATGGCGCCCGTGGCACCGCAATTGACAAATCCGTGGAATACAGCTGTATCGACACCGATCATCAGGGTGACGTCATCGTCACGGCTGGTGATGTGTTCGGCGGCATAGCTCATATCGTCCGGGCCGCCAAACTCCTTGAAGCCGACGAGGTTCTTGTGCTCCGCCCGCAAGGCAAAGAACAGATCGGCGCGGGTGGCAAAACCGTAATAGGGGCTGTTGTAGATCACAGCCGGAAGATCGGGGGCAGCGGCAAGAATGGCCTTGAAATGCGCTTTCTGCGCGGAAATGATCGAACCGCGCGACAGGACACGCGGAATGACCATCAGGCCTTTTGCGCCAACCTTCTGGGCGTGGGCTGCATGGGCCACGGCTGTTGCCGTATTGACGGCGCCCGTTCCCACGATCACGGGAATGCCAGCCTTGGCAAGTCGCTCGACGCCTTCCATGCGCTGTTCATCGGTCAGGAGCGGCCAGTCACCCATCGATCCGCAATAAACGACAGCCGACATGCCGGCTGCGATCAGTTCCTTGCCCTTGCGCACGAGCGCGTCGAAATCCGGTGTGCGATCATCCTTGCAAGGGGTCATCAGGGCCGGAATAACCCCCGAAAAAATAGTGGCCGTCATTTCAAGCTCCTTCTGGATTGGCTGTTGAGGTAGCTTGCCCCTTGCTCGCAAGCAGGCAAAGCCATCCCTTTGACGACCATATTATCACTTGTATTTTATTTGTCGACATAAAATCGACGGAATCACAAACTGATTTCCAGAGGATCGTCGCGCATCACCAGTTTTTGCACCTGTTGTACGATCTGTCCGGCATGTTCGCTGGCAAGCCGTTCGGCAAGCGCACTATCACGCGCGGCTACGGCTGCGATGATTTCCTCATGTTCGACAACGAATCGCTTGGGCAATTGATCATTATAGGACTGGTAATAAAGACGCATGATGCGTCGCCCTTCATCAAGCAGGCGTTTGAAGAGGCTGACGAAATAAGGATTGCGCCCGGCCTCGGCGATGGCCAGATGAAAATCCGCATTGGTTGCGATCATTACTAGCGCATCCTGTTTTTCGACCGCGGCTGCAAAGGCCGTCTGATGCGCGTTGATGATTTCCAGATCCTCTGGCTGATGGTGTTTGGCCGCGAGAACCGTTGTGGCACGATACATCAGCGTCAGGGCGTCGAAATAGGTGTGAATATTGATGAAGTCGATATTCGACACCATGGTCGAGCGGTTGGGCAATGTATCGATAAGGCCTTCTCCGGCAAGGCGCACCAGCGCCTCGCGGATGGGCGTGCGGGACATGTTGAAGCGCTCGGCAAGCTGGACCTCATCGATGGGGCTGCCGGGCCGCAGTACCAGATCGAGAATTTCGTCGCGCAGCAGGTCGTAAACCATTTTTACGCCTGAACCACGCTTGCGTTCAGATTGAGCTGTGCTGTCCATAACCGTCATGAGAAATCCTTTTCAGACGGTTAGGCATATAACTCCGCCCTCTTCAGATCAATGGGCTGCCTTGCCATGAAAACGCCAGCGCGCTTCCAGCATATGTGGTTATCAATCATGTAACCGGTGCCGGATTGAAGACCGCGAGCGCATTGTGAATGCCCCAGACATCGGACCATGGTTTCTTGTGACCGCTGGCAACCTCAAGGATCAGTTCAAAAAGCTGTTGCCCCACGTCCTCGATTGTTGCGTCACCCGTTGCAATGGTTCCGGCGTTGAAATCCATCAGGTCATGCCAGCGCTCCGCGAGATCGGTGCGTGTGGCGACTTTGACCACGGGGGCTGCCGCAAGGCCGTAGGGTGTGCCGCGTCCCGTGGTGAAAACCTGCAACGTCATGCCGGACGCCAGTTGCTGTGTGCCGCAGACAAAATCCGAAGCGGGTGTGGCCGCGAAAATCAGTCCTTTGGATGTCACTCTTTCGCCGGGGGCCAGAACTTGCGAAATTTTGCTGCGCCCCGATTTGGCAATGGAGCCGAGCGCCTTTTCAACGATATTGGACAAGCCACCCTTCTTGTTGCCGGGTGAGGGATTGGCGCTGCGGTCGGTGCGGCCCGCCGCGAGATAATTATCGTACCATGCCATTTCCCGCAGCATAGCGCGGCCAACCTCTTCATTGGCGCAACGCGGTGTGAGGAGGTGGACGGCATCGCGCACTTCGGTGACTTCGGAAAACATCACCGTGCCGCCAGCCCGTACGATGAGGTCTGCGGCATAGCCCAGTGCCGGATTGGCGGTGACGCCGGAAAAGGTATCCGAGCCGCCGCACTGAAAACCGACAATGAGTTCGGAGGCGGGCACGGTTTCGCGGGTGCGGCGATTGAGCTGCTCCAGACGCTCCTCGGCCATTTGCAGGATCCTGTCGACCATCTGCTGAAAACCGACAAAAGCCTCATCCTGAAGGCTCATGATGTTGTTGAGCGCGGCCTCAATAGAGAGTTCCGGCATCAGGCGATCGGGTTGCAGCTTTTCACAGCCAAGACCGACAACAAGAATTTCGCCGCCGAAATTGGGGTTTCTGGCAAGGTTTTGCAGGGTTCGGATTGGAATGACCGCTTCAGGCGCATTGATGGCAACGCCGCAGCCATAAAGATGGTTGAGGCCCACAACGTCATCGACATTGGGATAGCGCGGTAACAGGCGTTCCTTGATCAGCCGCACGGCATGATCGACAATACCCGCCACGCAATGAACGGAGGTGGAAATGCCCAGAATATTGCGCGTACCAACCGATCCATCGGCATTGCGATAGCCTTCAAATGTATAGCCTTCCAGTGGCGGCAAATCGTCTGGCACTCTGGTTGCCAGCGGCAGGCTGTCGAGTGCTGGCGGTTGCGGCAGATCGAGCAGAAGCTCATTCACCCACGAACCGCGTGGCAGTGGCTGGATCGCATAGCCGATGATCTCGCCATAGCGTATGATGGCACCGCCTTGGGGAATATCAACGAGCGTCACCTTATGCGCCTGCGGCACGTAATCGACCAGCACGATCCCGTCGCCAAGATCGGTACCTGCTTTAAGACCGCCTGAATTGGCGATGATGGCTACATTATCGCGGGTGTCGAGCTTGATCGAACGGGGCGCGATTGTCGCTGTCTGCTGGGTGGACATCAAGAAACCTTTCACATGCGTCAGGCGCTCAAGAGCCTGAGGATCGTTGGGGCCACAATCGGATGGCCCCAGATATCAGTGCCGATCAGGCGGTCAGCGAGGATTTCAGCTCTACGCGTTCAATCTTGCCGACGAAGAAAACCATCATGATAAGCGCCACCACGGCTGCGGCAGACACAAAGGCTAAAGCCGAGCCGAAAGAGCCGGAGCTTTGCACCAGATAGCCGATGATGATCGGCGTCACGATGCCCGCGGCATTGCCGAAGGTGTTGAACAGGCCACCCGAGACGCCGCCAGCTTCCTTGGGCGATGTGTCGGACACGACAGCCCAGCCAAGCGAACCGATGCCCTTGCCGAAGAAGGACAGCGACATGAAGAACACGATCAATATGTCGGATTCCACAAATTCGCAGGCAAACATGGTCATGGCGAGAAACATGCCGAAGACGATCGGGGTCTTGCGCGCGGCGGTCAGCGACCAGCCAGCGCGCAGCCCCTGGTTGCCCACTAGAACCCAGTGCACATCGCGCACCTCAGGCAGATTCAGACCAGGAGCCAAAGGCTCGTGGGAGCCGTCCGTATCCGCCGCAGTCCCGGCCGGCGATGCTGCCGGCGCAGGGGGCTGAATCCCTGGCTCCATCGAACCCCCTTCAAAGTGAAACAGCTCTGCGCATGTTGAAGTG
>JAATGD010000012.1 GCA_015654965.1 Hyphomicrobiales bacterium | reverse complement strand
TTGAGCATTATCAGATTTTTCTTGGCTGCCGCGGGCGCAAATATGCGCCTTCCCTTGTATAAATAGCCATTGCATATGAGCGGCAAATCAGACCTGATAGTTCAAACGTCAACCAATCTTGCCTCCGGCCGGAGGACCAACATGCAGGAGGATCAGGCAAGATGATGTACAAGGACATTCAGGCGCTGGAACATGCAGCCAGAACCGCCATGGCGGGCAATGACGATCCGCTACCTGTACGCCAAGCGGCACTCAAGCCCGCCTATATCGGTTTGGCAGCCTTGATATTGACCGTTGCCGCCTATCTGGTTTTCGGCTGATACACGACTTTAAGGTCGCTGTTTTGGCAGCGTTGCATCGGTCGCCATTTACCATGTCATGGAGTATAGGCTGCCAGGAGTTGCCGCGTGCCACATTGCGTGCAACCATTAGGCCATAAAGGCGTTATCAGCACGATATTCCTTAACCACAGGAGGCCAGATATGGCGCGAGCAGCCGCAAAGACAAGCAAGATCGAAGAAAAAATCGAGGATGCATTGACCGACACAACCTCGGACGATTTGCAAGCCCAGATCGAACAGTTGAAAGAAGACATTGCAGCCATTGCGGCAACCCTGTCCAATCTGGGTTCGCAGACCATTCGCGATGCAAAGCACAGCGCCAAGGAAACATACCAGAGCGCCTATCAGCAAAGCGGTGACGTCGTTGATGAATTATGTGGCAAGGCTCAGGAATTTGAAGCGCAATTGACCGACAAGGTGCGCGAGCGTCCGGTCGCCTCGCTTGCGACCGCTTTGGGCATCGGCTATCTGCTTGCACTCTTGACCCGCCGTTGAGGCTCCATGCTCAAAGCCCTGATCCCTCTCCTGACCACCTTAGCAGGCGATGAAGTCAAAGCCGCTATCGGGCAGACCAAACGTGCAGCGATTTTTGCCGGAGCCTTGATCATTTTCGGCTTGATCACGCTCACCTTTCTCTGCGTTGCAGCCTTCCTCGCTCTGGCCCAAAGCTATGGCGGACCGCTGGCAGCCCTCATTCTGGCAGCCTTGTCATTGATCATTGCGTTCATCATTCTGGCAGTTTTGAAAATTCAGGCGTCTGCGGAAGAAAAAAGGCGCAAAGCCAGGATCGAAGCCGATAAATCGGCGCTTATGGCAACGGCAGCGCTCGCCACCGTGCCGTCAATCCTCAAACGACCGATTTTGACCGCAGCACTTCCTTTGGCTGGCATCGCGCTTGTCTCCCTTTTGAGCAACAAGAAGCGTCCTTCAAAGTAATGAAGTAGTTTGATAATTCTTTGGTCATCCAAGAAATAAAGCGCCGATCTATCTGATCGGCGCTTTATTTGTCTGTTTGTTGGCCAGCATCGGCTTCTTCAGCCAGTCACGCAAGACGAACCGTCACACGGGTGCCGGAATGGTCTTTTCCCTCGCCATAGATAGGTTTCTCGCCGAATTGCATGCAAAGCTGCTCCACAACCAGCATGCCAAGGCCGTTCTTTCCATTTGTCGCAGGCAATATTTCGTTTTTGCGTCCGATGCCATCATCTTCAACGGCGAGAACCGGAACGCCGTCAGCACCGGCCTCCAGCCCGATGAAAATACGTCCCTCGGATCGCCCTTTGAAAGCGTGCTTGATGGCGTTGGTCACCAGTTCTCCAACGATAATCCCGATCGTGGTCACATCGCGGGCTTTCAGATCGAGCGGCAGGAAAGCTGTCTCGATTGCGATCTTGTGATCCTGTCCGATAGCATCGCGAATATCATTGACGACAGCCGTCAGAAACTCATCCACCCGCGCGGTTTCCATATCCTCACCCAGCCGTAGACGCCGATGCGCTGTTGAAACCGTCTGCACCCTGTCACGCGCCGCAGACAATGCCGCCCGGGCATCCTCGCTCTGTGTCTGTCGCATCTGCAACCCAAGCAATGACGAAACCGTCGCCAGCGAATTGCCGATACGGTGGTTTGTATCCTGAAGCAGCACTTCGACACGATGCCGTTCCTGCTCGGCGACAAGACGCGCCTGTTCCAGTTCCGCCGTACGTTCAAGAACCCGCTGTTCCAGCAACTCGTTTTCGGAGCGAAGTGCCGTCTGACCTTCCACCATTCTGCGAACATATCGCTGCACGCGTGTGAACAACAAAAGCCCCAGAATGACAGCGGAAGCTAACGCGACGATCGAGGTCACTGTCATCCAGGAACGCATACGGTTGATCCGCTCGTTGCGCTGTGCAAGTTGCTTTTCTTCCACGTCTATGAAAGCCGCGACCGTCGTGGACAACTGATCCATCATCGCCCTGGCATCATCGCTGCGTATTTTCTCCCGGGCGGCCACGACATTGCCCGTTTGAGCCAGTTCGACTGTCTGACGCACATCCTCCTGTTTACTCTCGATCAGTGCACGAATCTGCTTCACCCGCGCATGTTGCAAAGGGTAAGCGCCGACCAGCGTTTCAAGTCCGGTCAGCATCTGATCGGCAGAGAGAATGGAATGACGATATTGCGTGAGTTCCGCCTCATTGAGCGTCAGCAGATAGCCGCGGCGGCTCAGCTCGATATTATTGGCGAGTTGCGCGACCTTATCCATTTGCGCCCGCAACGCATAATTGCGGGAAACATCAACAATCTGGTTGTTGACGCCAAAGGACAGAAACAAGGTCATCAGCGCAGATAGCAAAACCAGTCCCAGCGATATGATGACCGCGACGGGCTTGAGAGACGGCGGAAGAACGATCTGCGACAAACTTGAAGGCAATTTGCGCCCCATGTGAGAGTGATTTCCTGCCCACAGGAAATATCAGCCTAAGCTAAGCTTCAAGTACCTGTCGGAAAAAATCTTTTTTCTCGGAGCAAAAACCGATTGCTGGGACATGATTCAGGCAAAACTTCTCAAAGTCACGCGTGAAGAGTCGGCATCCGGGCCATAATCTCCCTCGCCTTCAATCTTGAGAATTTCCTGCAAGCGTGAACGCGCCCGGCTGACGCGGCTTTTGATCGTTCCCACAGCACAACCACAAATCTCCGCTGCCTCTTCATAAGCGAAACCGGAAGCGCCAATCAGGATGATTGCCTCACGCTGATCATCCGGCAACTGATCTAGCGCCGCACGAAAATCCTGAAGATCAAGGGCGCCATATTGCGATGGATGCACGGCAAGCTGTTCACTATATATGCCGTCCGTATCCTGCACTTCACGCCCGCGTTTACGCATCTGGGTGTAGAATTCATTGCGCAGAATGGTGAAAAGCCAAGCCTTCATATTGGTTCCCAGCTCAAAAGAATCCTGCTTGGCCCAGGCTTTCATGATCGTGTCCTGCACAAGATCATCCGCCTTGTCCTGCTGCCCGATAAGCGACATGGCAAAGGCGCGCAGACTGGGCAGCGATCCTAAAAGCTCGCGTTTAAACTCACTGTTGCCGTCAACCGGCGGACCGGGAACTCTGTCCACGCATACTCTCCTGTTCAACCTGATCAAGCTTTTCGAGAAGATCAAGGAAGCGATCAGGAATAGTCTCATCTTGTATCGATGCGTACAAGGCCCTTAATTTAAATCCGACTTCACAATGAGGCCCTAAAATATCCTTTTGGCTGCGCCGCAACGACCGGGCGTCATTCATTAAAAGCTTGTCTTTATCTGTCATAAGCTGATCGTTCTGGCGAAACGCCTTTGTCCCGGTTGGTATTTGGTATGGTGTGCTGGAGCGGAAATGCATAATCGGCAAAAAAGTTCCCCGAAATCCCTCCGCTCCCGGAACTTTTTTTGCGCAAAGCCGTTAGCATCATGATGTGCGCCTGAAAGCAAGCTTTCAGCGGTTGGCTTCTGGCGCAAACCGGATCCAAATACGTTTAATGAGATCCGGTTTTGCATTCATAATGACCGTTAAAAATAAAGCGGCAACCGAGGAGTTTTTATACCATGACGTTATCGACGCGTATTGCGCCGCACCTTCCTTACCTTCGCCGTTTTTCCCGCGCGCTTACAGGCTCTCAGGCATCTGGCGATGCCTATGTGGCAGCAGCCCTCGAAGCGCTTATTGCTGATCTCAATATTTTCCCCACAACCTCTTCTGATCGCATCGGTCTTTATCGCCTGTTTTGCGATCTTTATAGGACGGCCTCGGTACATGTCCCCGAACAGGCATCGGACATTGTCTGGGAACAACGGGCCACCCGCAATCTGTCTCATATCTCACCCCGCCCCCGTCAGGCGTTTTTGCTGGTTTCGGTTGAGGGCTTTAGCGACAAGGAAGCCGCCGAGATACTGGATGTTAGCGATAACGAATTGAACCAGTTGCTTTCGACTGCCTCAACGGAAATCTCCCGTCAGGTTGCGACACGCATCATGATTATCGAGGATGAACCCCTCATTGCCATGGACATCGAGCAAATGGTGGAAAGTCTCGGGCATGAGGTGGTGGGTATTGCACGCACCAAAGACGAAGCGCTGGCCCTCTACAAACAAGAAAAGCCGCGCATGGTTCTTGCCGATATCCAACTCGCTGACGGCAGTTCTGGAATTGATACGGTCAATGAGATCCTGCAAGACGATACAATACCCGTAATTTTCATTACCGCTTTTCCGGAGCGATTGCTCACTGGTGAACGCCCGGAGCCGACCTTCCTTGTCACCAAACCTTTCAACCCGGATATGGTGAAGGCCTTGATCAGCCAAGCCCTGTTTTTTGAAGAAGCGTCACGCATAGCGGCCTGATCCAGCCGGTCAGGGCTGCATATCCGTCCATGAGAGTAGCGCTTCGTAAGGGGAGTGCCTGAAAATGCATATTTCCCGCAAAACTCTGGGCGCGCTCATTTTGCAGGACCACAATTTTCAGCACTGAATTCCCTTTATTCAACGATCAACAGGAACCGAATGCACAGCAAATACGTTTATTCCCCATCAAATAGAGAGGAGACTGAACATGCTTTATTATGCGCTCGTATTTCTTGTTGTGGCTCTCGTCGCAGGCGCTTTGGGGTTTGGCGGTATAGCTGGCGCTTCAGCAGGCATTGCTCAAATTCTGTTCTTCGTCTTCCTCGCCCTGCTGGCGATTTCGTTGATTGCATCGGCCATACGAAGGACTTGAGCCGAAGCAGGAGCAATATTCAATCATTGGCCTCTGTCCGAGCAGTGGCAGGTCCGACCTATGGCAAACGAAATGAGGTGTTGCGAAAAATGCAACACCTCGTGAATACAAATATAAAAAAGAGAGTAATTCCATGAAACCAATGAAAATACCCCTTTTGTAAAAAAGTACATCCATAACAATTGAATTCAATGTCGCATACAATATTTCCTACGCTTTAAGGTGCTTTAACGGCGTTATATTGATGCCATTCTGAATATTCCTTCTTCAGAGAATGTTCAATTTAGAGCATAATCCGACCGGAGTGAAACGAGGATCGATAAGATTATGCTTAAAATAAAAGGAGTTAGAGCGCCGATCTGATCCAATCAGATCGAAACGCGCTCTAATGACAGCCATCGAGACCTTGATGAACACATCCAGCTTCTCACCTCAGGAAATAATGCTAGAGACGGATCGCCTCAGGGCGCTGCTTCGGGCTGTCCATAACAGTAATATATGCGTTCTCTATCAGCGACCTGACATGGTCTATAGCTGGGGTGAGAATATTCCATCCTACTGGCAAGCAAGCTGGAAAGCGGGCGGTCGAGACGGTGACTTTATCGCCTCATCCTCGCTCCCCCAACTCCAGGCAACCAGGCAGACGGTTCTGGAAACCCTGGCCCCGCAAAGCATCGAGCTTTCCATCATGGACGGCAATAAAATGCGCTGGATCGAACTTCACATTGATTGCGATCTTGATGGCGAGAACCATGTTCTCGGACTGGTTACGACGGTTCGCGAAATCAGCGAAGTCAAACGGCGTGAGCAGGTTCTTAAAGCTCTGCTGCGGGAAGTCAGCCATCGCTCGAAAAACCTTTTGGCGATTGTCCAGAGCATTGCCAGCCAGACGGCACGTTTCACCGACACGATAGATGAATTCCTGCCAAAATTCCGGGGTCGTATCCAGTCACTCTCCTATTCACAGGATCTGGTCACCGATTCAAACTGGCATGGCGCACTGTTTCGCGACCTCGTTCACTCGCAAATCGAAAAATACATCGATATCAATGACAAGCGCTTGAGTATCGAAGGCGACAACCCTTATCTGTTTCCGGGATCTGCCTTGCATGTGGGGCTGGCACTGCATGAACTGGTGGTCAATGCCACCTCTTTTGGCGGTCTTTCGATTATGAATGGCCATGTCGTCATTTCAGCCCATGTCACACGTACCGAAGAAAATGACGCACAATTGCTTTTCCGCTGGAAGGAAAGCAATCCGGAAATGTCTGACGCCTATGAACACGATCCGCGCTTCGGCAGCGCCGTCCTGCAACGTATCGTTCCTTCTGCTGTCAGTGGCGAAGCTCTTTATCGCGTTGGCGATACGGGGGCCATCTATTCATTGATCATCCCTGCCGAACAATTCGATTCCTGAAATCAAATTTCCAGTCGCACGAAACAATGCTCAGGATTTTATTTTCCGGCAATAAAGTTCGAGGCGATGATGCACGATCTCATAGCCAAGGGAACGTGCGATTTCTTCCTGTAGTTTCTCGATCCTGTCTGAGCGAAATTCAACCACATCGCCCGATTCCATATCGATGATATGATCGTGATGCGCACCACTTGCCTGCTCGAAACGCGAAGGCCCCCCGGCAAAAGCATGCCGATGAATCGCACCACGCTCCTCAAGAAGTTTCATGGTGCGATAAACAGTAGACAAGGAAATACTGCCATCGATTTCAACCGCACGGCGAAAAATCTCCAACGCATCGGGATGATCTTCCGTTTCGGTCAAAATATTCAGGATAATGCGGCGTGGTCGGGTAATGCGAACCCCGGCCTGCCTCAGTTCCTGTTCATAATCGGGTTTCTTAAGCGCTTCGTTCATAACCGGATTATGCCTCAGATAGCATTCAGTTGCAATTTTTTGCAACTGGGTTCATTCAATCTCCCCAAACCTTTTACGTCCACCCTACAGAACAAAGGAAACAGCGCACACAATACCATTTGCCTAATATGGTTAAGAGCATATCAGGCCTTGTGTCATCGCACCTTTTTAAAAACAATGCTCGCGTGCGATCAGGGTCGCTCCACCAAAAAGGTTATACATTTTTGTATGAAGCACCCAGTCTTCCACTTGTCTCTCAAAAAAAGGCGTGTTAAACGACCGCCCGTAATAGCAATAAGGGATGAGTTTCTGTTGCTATTCGTGGAGAGGTGGCTGAGTGGTCGAAAGTACCGCACTCGAAATGCGGCGTGGGGGTAACTCCACCGTGGGTTCGAATCCCACCCTCTCCGCCATTTAAATTTCAAAATCAGCAACTTACAGAGAATTCGTTTTGTTTGCGCGGCCTCAATTGAGTGGTGCACTTACCTTTTCTAATCAAGGGCCACACTTACGGCACGATCAGGATTCTTGCGCCAAATCCAAGTTCTATTTTAATCACCGATCCACAAGCGGCCAGAAGCCATGCTTTCTGCCATGCACCTTTCGCAATGCTGCATGGTAAGCTTCATGTGGAGCGAATGCGCCGTAATCTTCAATGCTACCGGCTAGAGCACCACACTCAAGCAGATGCCGAGCTGCATGCTTGTATCTGCTCGACCGAGCGCCATTGAGCGTAAAATCAATCATCGCACGCAACAGGATAGTCGCGACCAACGGAAACTTACCAGCAAGCTTCTCTGCGGCGTCAGACATCAGCTCATAATGGTTCCCATCCATCTCACTGGCTCGGCTGACCACCAGTTTTGAGGCTTCTGCAAGTGCCGGATACTGAATAAAGAAATAGAGCGCACGGTTTGCATCAGGGACAGTCTGGACGAACGCGAATGCCTTTTCTTCAGCTTCAATGTCATCAAAATCAGGTAGCCGTTTCACATATTCACGTAACATCTCGCCATTGAGCGTCTGCTCAAAACTCTTCAATCGAAACTGTTGCGCCTCTTCTGAACGTCCAAGGGTTTCCAGAATCTCTGCACGTAAAGCCTGCCACTCAGAAGGTATCTCTCTACGACCATCTAACTCCGTTTTGTCGAGGGTGTTCAACGCTTCTTCCGCCCGCCCTGCCGCTAAAAGCCGCTGGGCAATACTGGTGGTGATTGTAGCGAACGCCCGTGATTTCTCGGGTTGCTGTTCGATATAGAGATCAACGTCACCAAGAGCATCGGCGATCTGCTGAAGCACGACTTTGATAGTGATC
>JAATGD010000166.1 GCA_015654965.1 Hyphomicrobiales bacterium | reverse complement strand
TGCTCCATCCGCAACTGGCGATCAATAACCGCCTCGATCTCGCTGCCGACAGAAACAGCCAGAGCCATGCTCTGTGGATTGAAGGATTTCGCAGGACCAGATACATCCACGACGCCCATGAGCCGCTGCTGCACCGGATTGAAAATCGGTACCGCAGCGCAGGTCCAGCGCTGAACACCCTCGCAATAATGCTCACTGCCATGAATATGAACTGCGGTTTTCTCAATCAAGGCGGTTCCGATTGCATTGGTGCCGATCCGCTCCTCGTTCCAGTCGCCGCCCAGCTCCAGATGATTGTCACGTCCGGCATCGATGACGCGGGCATCGCCTTCCGTCGCAACAATATGACCGCTTTCATCGGCAAGGATCAGCATCGAATTGGCATCGGCGAGAAAAAGACGCGAGCGCTGCAAAGCCGAAACTGCAGCCAGAATCATATCGGAACTGTGCAACTTGTGGCGATACAGATCGCCCTCATCCAGAACCGGCGCCTGATGGCGGGTAAAGCTCACCTGCCGCTCCGCCGATCGCTTCCAGGATTGTGCCACGACATTACGAATATTGGAGGCCGGCAAAAGACCATCGCCGACAAATCGCTCCCATGCGCGTTTGATCTCCGTTTCCATCTGCGCCTCCTCCCAAGAAGCAGCAACGAACCCTCATCATCTCAAGATTGTTTTGATTGTTTGAGAAAGAGAAATGACGGGGCAAGCTAGCACACTACGACGAAAAGCCCAACAGGAGGTTTGAATAGCCCTGAGAATTGTAGACTCGTTCTTACCTGTTTTTGAGGCAAGTAGCGCATTATGAGTAACTCGAATTTCAGCGACGATTTTAGAGCGCATCCCGAAAACTGTTTCACGGATTTCGGGATGCGCTCTAAACAGCCAGAAGATAACGAGACAGCTTTTCTGCCTGCACCCGGATGTCCGGTATCGCCGTCACTTCCCAGAACACGCCTTTCGTGACAGGTCCCAGGGCAAAAATGCAACGCGACGCCTCACCATGTGCATCAATCGATTGCAGATCAGCCGTCACATCCAGCCCCAGATCGAGCGCATCCGGCCGCGCCAGAGCATTTTCCATCAGGCTTTGCAGGACAGGATTGCGGGTTCTGGAAAATTTCGGATTGCCGCCACGACAGTCGATAATCGCGCCAACCGGCAATTCAACGGCGCGCCTTGTGTGTCGCTCACAATAGCACACGACCATTCCCTCGCCTCCCGCTGCGGTTTCATTGCGCACCGAGCAAAGGCGGCCCGCCAGAATTCGGAGCTGGCCCGATGCACGGGCAGCATCAATACGGTCTGCGACCGATGGCGCCATGCGATGGCGGTGCACATCCCACCACGGGCGCAGATGCCGCAGAAAACGCCTGCGTTGTTCGTGCGACAAATCCTTCCAGATTTTTTGGCTGTGCGGGCGCAATGCATCCATGACCGCCCGCCAGTCATAACCTTCCGCCTTTGCAGCCCTTATCAGGCCACGGAATTGATATGTCTGTGCGGCAAGCTCCTGATTTGTAAAGAGTGTCGCCTCATCCAGCGCATAGGCTTTGACATCGACATGACGCGCGGGCACAAGACCGCGCCGCGACAGCGCGTGGATTGTTCCTTTATGTCCCCGGTCAAGCAGCGACAGGACTGAATCGACCATGGAAAGTCCTGTGCCGAAAATCGCAACCGGGGCATCTTTCGGCACGTCGAAATAACCATGGCTCGACCAATATTCGGTGACTTCCTGACCTGATTTGGCGATGGCCGTCTCGTTGCCGGTGGCAAGGATGATGGCATCCGCAGAGAAATATTCCCCGGCTTTCGTCGTCACAACCGGTTTCCCATCGTTCACAGTGACATCGTAAACAGCATCTTTGACGATAGACAGGCGCGGATTATCGCCCTCGCAATACGGCACAAGAATATCTTGCAGATAAGCACGAAACAGCTTTCGCGGCGCAAAGGATTGCGGTTGCCACCCCTTTGATGCGGAAATCTTTGGTCCATGTTGCAGCCAGTTCAAAAAATGCTCCGGCTGATCAGGAAAAGCGCTCATATTATGCGCGCGCACATTGAGTAAGTGATTGGGATTTTCAGTCGAATAGGCAATGCCTTTGCCGATTTCCTCCGACCGCTCGAAAATAATGGCCCTTGCGCTCACCGAGCGTTGCAGCAATTGCGCGGCCAGAATGACGCCGCTTGCGCCACCCCCGATAATCATAAATGTTTTCAAACTATTGTGATCCGTTCCCGTTTTACGACGCTTTCGGCTTTTCGCTCTTTCGTCGCTCTTCCCATAACCCTACCATTTTAATAAGGTTCCAACATCGTACCCGTGATGTAAACCTCCAATCATGAAACAATTGCGTCTGCCTTGTAGCTGTTTGTTGACAGTGCGTTTCAGAAAAGCAGGCTAGCGTCTGCGGGTTCAATACCAATATCTTGCAATGCAGTATTTTTGTGAATTGCTCCGACATGTCTGGCTTTCACGGCAGGCGGCAGGAACGGTTTGCGGTAACATCAGGATGAGACACATGACCAACAGCCTTCTCGAATCCATCAAGAAACGCCGTACGCAATATGCGCTGGGCAAGACCCTTCCGATCAGCAAGGAAGAAACCGCCACACTGATCAAAGAAGCGATCAAGAATTCGCCGTCTTCTTTCAACTCGCAGAGTTCTCGTGCGGTCATCCTGTTTGGCGCTGAAAGCGACAAGGTCTGGAACATCGCCAAGGAAGAGTTGCGCAAGATCGTTCCTGCCGATGCATTCGCCCAGACAGAAGCCAAGCTCAACAGCTTTGCGGCCGGTGCCGGCACCATTCTGTTCTTTGAAGATCAGGATGTCGTCAAAAAGCTTCAGGCCGATTTCGCACTTTATGCCGATAATTTCCCGATCTGGTCCGAACAGTCGGGCGGCATGGCGCAGCTTGCCGTTTGGTCAGCACTTGCCGTTGCAGGCATTGGCGCAAGCCTCCAGCATTACAATCCGCTGATCGACGCTGAAGTCGCCAAGACCTGGAACATTCCGTCGTCGTGGAAATTGCGTGCTCAGATGCCATTCGGTTCCAACGAACAGCCCTTTGGCGAAAAGGCATTCATGGACGATGCAGAACGCTTCAAGGTGTTCTTCTGATTTGAAGATTGCCAATGGCAAAGCCAGGAAAGGGTGGGGGAAACCGCGCCCTTTTCTATTTAAGGCACGCCCCATCTTTCGCAAAGATACATATATAAGATTATACTTAAATTAAAAGGAAATGAGAGCCTCAAGCCGATAAAGACGCATCGAAACGCGCTCTCAAGCTCTCTTGACTATTTAGTATTGCTCGACGGATATCCGCACGGGGAACAGTCTGCTGGACTGTTTCCTTAATCCGCTTGACCTAGCGTCCTGACACTTCCATGTAAAATCTGGTCCATAATGCTTCTCTCCCTTCCCAGGGAAATAATGCGCCATCAAAGAACGGGATCAAACACGTATCTTTTCGTTCACATCTCGCCTTGAGATGCAATCTCCTTCACACCCAGCCTTGCAATTCGCGCCGAACCAACGTCTCTATAACCTTCATGCCATCCTCACTGTCATTAAGACACGGGATATGACTGAAATTTTCTCCACCATTCTCATGGAACAGATGCGCGGCTTCATTGCCGATTTCATCGACCGTCTCAAGACAATCCACCACAAAGCCCGGATTGAAGACAGCTACGGATTTGACACCCTGTTTTGCAAGATTTTCCACGGTCACATCCGTATAAGGCTGAAGCCATTCTTCGGGGCCGAACCGTGACTGGAAAGTCGTGCGAAACTGCTCATCATTCAGGCCAAGCCGGGCCTGAAGCAAATGGGAGGTTTGCAGGCAATGTTCACGATAAGGGTCGCCCTTCTCGGAATAACTTTTTGGAATGCCATGATATGAGGCCAGAATCACTTCCGGCTTGAAGGAAAGCGTCGCCAGATGTTTTTCAATGGAACGCGCCAGAGCTTCAATATAAACCGGAGCGGTCTCATAAGTCGGCACCGTGCGTATGGCTGGCATGAAGCGCTTTTTCATCAAGACTTCAAAGAACTTGTCGTTGACGGTTGCCGTCGTCGTAGCGGAATATTGCGGATAAAGCGGAAACATGACGATACGTTCACATCCCTGCTGCAACAGCCGATCAATTACGCTTTGAATCGACGGCTGACCATAACGCATCGCCCAATCGACCACGACATTGGGATAGTCTGAAAGGAGCTGCGCCAGCTTTTCGCCTTGTGAACGGGTATAGGTACGCAAGGGCGATTCATTCTGCTCATGGTTCCAGATGCGCTCATAAAGCTTGCCCGAGCGTTTCGGGCGCGTATTGAGAACAATGCCATAAAGAATGGGATACCAGATCAGACGCGGCCATTCGATCACCCGTCGATCGGAGAGAAATTCAGCAAGATAACGCCGCATCGGACCATAACTGGTGCCATCGGGCGTACCAAGATTGACCAGAAGCACGCCCACTTTTGGCATTTTCTGACCCGCCTCATCCCCATGGATCAGTTGGTTTTTGCTATCTTGTGCTTTGTTCATCGTGCTCATTTCCAATTCCTGATGATTTGGAAACTACAGCATCGGCCCAAAAATCGGAATTGATTTTTGGAAAGCACGATGCGTAGATTCAAGAACTTAGAGCGCCGTGCGTCCGAATGGACGCAC
>JAATGD010000098.1 GCA_015654965.1 Hyphomicrobiales bacterium | reverse complement strand
CGATTGAAGACAACTACTATCTATGTCACGCATGATCAGATCGAAGCCATGACCATGGCCGACAAGATCGTCGTCATGCGTGATGGTCTGGTGGAGCAGATCGGCGCGCCGCTAGATCTTTACGATCACCCGGCCAATATGTTCGTCGCCGGTTTCATCGGCTCGCCTTCGATGAATTTTATCTCGGGCCATATCGAGGAAGGCGTATTTGTGGCGGATGGCGGTTTCCGTCTGCTCTTGCCACAAGGGGATTATTCAAGCCTGTCGGGCAAGGCCATTTATGGTGTTCGTCCCGAGCATATGAAGATTGCGGATCAAGGTGTTCCAGTTACGGTCGAAATCGTTGAACCAACCGGATCGGAAATCATGGTCATGGGCAAGCTTGGCGATCAGCCTGTCACTTGCCTGTTCCGTGAACGTCTGACGGTAAGCCCCGGCGATGTTCTGACCATCGCCATCAATACGGCAACAAGCCATGTGTTCGAGCCGGAAAAAGGACAGCGTATCAGCACCTGACATGGTTTCCATTTGGTCGCAAAATGCTCTAACACTCTCATTTTCATGATGAGAGCAAGGAGGGTTTTATGCAGCCGATATGGGCCGTGGGTCTGATGACCGGCACCGTGCTCGATGGAAATATCGATGTCGCGCTTTTAAAAACCGATGGCGAAACGGTCGAGATATTCGGCACCTATGCGTTAAAACCCTATCCGGATGGGATTCTAGGACTGCTGCAACAGGCTCAAGCCGAAGCCCGTTTGTGGAATTTTGAAGGGCCTGAGCCCGCAATTTTTGCCAATGCCGAAGAGGCTTTGACCTGTGCACAGTCAGCCGCCGTGCGTGAACTGGTTGAAGAAAGCGGGCTTACCATGGCGGATATTGGCGTGGTTGGCTTTCATGGCCAGACCATGCTGCACCGTGCACCGCAGCCGGGAAGGCTGGGCGATACGCGCCAGCTTGGCGATGGTGCCTTGATGAGCGATTTGCTTGGCACCAAAGTTGTTTATGATTTCCGCACCGCAGATATCCGCGCAGGCGGGCAAGGTGCGCCGCTTGCCGCCATTTACCATGCTGCCCTTCTTCGCAGCGCCGATCCGAGCGGCGAGACGGCCATTCTCAATCTGGGTGGCGTCGGCAATATCACATGGTGGGATGGCGCGGATTTGCTGGTGGCTTTCGATACCGGACCTGCCAATGCGCCGATCAACGATTTTGTCAAAGCGCAAGGTCTGGGCGAGATGGATCGCGATGGTGCTTTGGCTGAGCGCGGCAAGGTCGATGAGGCACGGCTTTCGCGGCTATTGCAACATCCCTATATGACAGCGCCTTTCCCAAAATCACTCGACCGTTTTGATTTTACCTCTGCGATGGTGGATGGTTTGAATGCCGAAGACGGCGCTGCGACATTGACGGCATTCACAACTGCTGCTGTCGGCAAGGCGCTGGATATCCTGCCCAAACGTCCCCGGCGTCTGGCTGTGTCCGGCGGTGGGCGTCACAACCCGACAATCATGCGGATGCTGGTCGAGCGTGCGGGGGTTGAACTGGTGCCTGTGGAAATGCTCGGCTGGCGGGGCGATGCTGTCGAGGCGGAATGTTTTGCGTTTATTGCCGTTCGCGCGCTTTGTGGTCTGCCGATCAGCTTTCCAAGCACCACAGGCGTTCCGTCACCCATGAGCGGCGGCAAGATCGCCGAGCCGCAAATGCATTGAAAAGGTTTTCAGACAGCAAAACGCCCGCAGCAATGGGAGGAGGAGTTTGCTGCGGGCGGATTGATAAAGCGCGACTGGGAGGAGGAGTGCCGCGCTTCGCGTCCGGTTTTTTGGGAGGAGGAGTAAACCGGACAAGGTGTAAATAGGATTGCAGCCATGCGATTACAACAACCGATCCTGCAAATGAGATATGCGTAATTTGCACAGCCTCAAAATAAAACCGCCCCAGCGGCGATCAAACGCGCTGAGGCGGTGAATCTCCACCAAAGCCCCCAATGGTGAGATAGATACATAATAGCATTAGTTTTGGGCGGGAAAAGAGGGCTGCTACACTTTATGCGAGAAAGATGGCCACTATGTCAAAACGGCAACATTCGAGCATTTGTCAGGAAGATCTGCGGCTGTTTTGCAAGCGTTCCGCGATGCGCGCCCTGTTGATGGTTATGGCCTCTTCTGATGGCTCCCAGTCGTGGCACCATTGCAGTGCAAAGCCTGTGAGGAGTTCATGCGTTGCGGTAAATTGCGGTGAATATCCTCGCCTTTTCATCTCCGCGACCAGTGCCGCCTGCCTTTTGGCAAGATAACCAAGACGCGGATAGAAGAAGCGCACATGGCCGCTGCCAAGTGTGTAGAGTTCGGGATTACGCTTGTCCTGAGGCGTTTCTCCCCGCGCAATGGCTGCACGGACCAGTGCGAAAACCCGTGGCAATTCACGATATTCCGCAACAAGATGTGGTCCGGTTAATTCCGATGGTGGAATGCAGTTTATGCGTGTCAAGTTCAAAGCCTGTTCATAGGGAGATGCATTCGATATGGAAGCGAAAGGAAATTAGCTCATTGGCACTTCGTGCGCCCGGATTTTCCTGTGCCATTCCACAGATTCATAAATTCTATCGCTTATTTGAGATTTTATTCAAGCCCACCTATTGAACCATATATTTGTTCATATACTATATCTTGTGTTCATGGTTCTTTCGATTCGTCGAAAGCTAAGAGGGAAGCCGGTGCGTTCAAACCGAAAGGTCGCGACAAATCCGGAGCTGCCCCCGCAACTGTAAGCGGTGAGTTTTATCCATCATGTCACTGGCGAAAGCCGGGAAGGCGGGTAAAAACGATGATCCGCGAGCCAGGAGACCTGCCTTGAACGAAAACGTCCACGGACGGGGTGTCCGGTTGGCGTGCAATTCTTACGGCTGAAAAGGCCATACGGATTGCTGCCCCCGAATGTCCCGCTCATAGCTTCGGGGTGACAAGCATGTCGATGAATTTCAGTCCAAAAAGTTCCGATCCACCCGCTGTGGATTAATTTGCAAGGTATGCGTCTTTAGCGCGCGTTTAACCGCCCCGTTTCTGTGTCTTTTGCCACGCATTTTGTCATGCGTGAACGGTTTTTTGCGTCCCCGGTTCAGTCATCCGCAATCCATTCAATCTGTTTCCAGCGAGGAAAAAATGAACGTTACCGTCTACAGCAAGCCTTCTTGCGTCCAGTGCACCGCAACCACCCGCGCGCTTGACCGGCAGGGTATTGAATATGCTGTTATCGATATTTCCGCCAATGCGGATGCATTCGATCTCGTGCAGGGGCTGGGCTACCGTCAGGTGCCGGTGGTCGTTGCAGGCGAAGCGCATTGGGCTGGATTCCGTCCCGATATGATCAGCCAACTGGCTTGATCAAAGACCTGCCGGGATTTTGTGATGGGCCAGATCGTCTATTTCTCCAGCCGCTCCGAGAACACGCATCGTTTTGTGTTGCGTCTCGGCATGCGCGCCATGCGTATTCCACTGGAAAGTCGTGCCGATGATGCGGGTCTTTTGCACGTGCAGGAGCCGTTTGTGCTCGTCACGCCGACCTATGGCGGCGGCGGCACCAAGGGTGCCGTGCCCAAGCCGGTCATTCGTTTTCTCAACGATGCGGGCAACCGCGCGCTCATCCGCGGCGTGATCGCCGCGGGCAACAGCAATTTCGGCGAAGCCTTCGGCCTCGCTGGCAATATCATTTCTGCCAAATGTCGGGTTCCCTATCTCTATCGCTTCGAGCTTTTGGGAACGAATGAAGACATTGGCAACGTCAAGGATGGGATGGAACGATTTTGGACACGGCAGACATCACTCTGACCCGCGAGCGCGATCAGCAGGCAGTCGCAACGGATACGCCGGAGAGGGTTGCAAACCGCAATTCCAGCAAGCCGGTCAAGGCGTCGGAAGGGCTGGATTATCACGCGCTCAATGCCATGCTGAACCTCTATGACGATGAGGGAAAGATTCAACTGGATTGCGACCGGCAGGCCGCACGGCAATATTTTCTCCAGCACGTCAACCAGAACACGGTTTTCTTCCATAATCTGCGCGAAAAACTCGATTATCTGGTGAGTGAGAATTATTACGAACGCGAAGTGCTGGATCAATATTCCTTCAATTTCGTGCGCGATCTTTTCGATGAGGCTTATGCGAAGAAATTCCGTTTTCCGACCTTTCTCGGCGCGTTCAAATATTACACCAGCTATACGCTGAAGACTTTTGACGGAAAACGCTATCTGGAGCGCTATGAGGACCGGGTCTGCATGGTGGCGCTCGCACTTGCGCGCGGCAATGAACAGCATGCCCGCGAGATGGTCGATGAGATCATTGCGGGGCGTTATCAGCCCGCGACGCCGACATTTCTGAATGCCGGGAAAAAACAGCGCGGCGAACTGGTCTCCTGTTTCCTGCTGCGGGTCGAGGACAATATGGAATCGATTGGCCGCTCGATCAATTCGGCGCTGCAACTCTCCAAGCGCGGCGGCGGGGTTGCGCTT
>JAATGD010000165.1 GCA_015654965.1 Hyphomicrobiales bacterium | reverse complement strand
GGGACCGCTCGCCGTCTACGAGCATCACCACGACCACACCCATTTGCCAGACGGGCGGGTGCTGCATGGAGACGGTTCGGTGACGCAGCATTGCCACGCGGAAGACGGCCACCATCACGACCATGATCATGGAGCACCTCACGCGTATGCGCAGGCAGAAGGAAGCCAATCCCATGCTTGACGATTTTTTCACCCGCGCCATGATCGCAGGCGTCGGACTGGCGCTGACAACCGGACCCTTGGGCTGTTTCATCGTCTGGCGGCGCATGGCCTATTTCGGCGACACCATGGCCCATTCCGCCCTTCTGGGCGTGGCGCTTGCGCTGATCTTCGACGTCAACCTGATGATCGGCGTCTTTGCGGTGGCGGTGGCCATTTCCGGCATCCTGCTGTTGTTGCAGCGCCGTCAGAGCCTGTCTTCGGATGCGTTGCTCGGCATTCTCTCGCACGCCACCCTGTCGCTCGGCCTCGTGCTCGTCGCCTTCATGACATGGGTGCGCGTCGATCTGCTGTCGTTCCTGTTCGGCGATATTCTGGCCGTATCGCGCATAGATATCGCCTTCGTCTATGGCGGCGGCGCCTTCGTGCTCGCCGTGCTGGCATGGCTGTGGCGGCCTTTCCTTGCCGCCACCATCAGCGAGGATATAGCGCGCGCCGAAGGCATGAACCCGGCGCTCTCGCGCATCATCTTCATGCTGTTGCTCGCCATCGTCATTGCCATCGCCATGAAGATCGTCGGTATCCTGCTCATCACATCGCTGCTGATCATCCCGGCAGCCACGGCCCGCCGTTTTGCCTCCACACCGGAGCAAATGGCGGTTTTTGCGTCTTTGTTAGGTGCCGCCGGCGTGATTGGCGGCCTTTACGGCTCCGTGCATTTCGACAAACCCTCGGGGCCATCCATCGTGGTGGCGGCACTCGCCATTTTCATTTTCAGCCTTTTGCCCCTAAATAGAAACAAAAGCACACGGGCTTTACCAGATCGGACCGTTGAACAATGAGCACGCATCATCACCATCATCATCACGCAGACGCAGCCGCCGCGCAAAACCTGACCCGCAACCAGTCACTGGTTTTCAATGTTCTGTCCAAGTCGGACGGGCCGTTGAGCGCCTATACCATCCTCGACCAGTTGCGCGACGATGGTTTTCGCGCGCCGCTTCAGGTCTATCGCGCGCTGGAAAAGCTTCTCGATTACGGGCTGATCCACCGGCTTGAAAGCCTCAATGCTTTCGTTGCCTGCGCGCATCCGCAATGCCACGAGCAAGGGCTTGTTGCCTTTGCCATTTGTGAGAAATGCGGACAGGTGACCGAATTTTCCGATGCGACGATTGAAAATCTCGTCAGCGCATGGAGCCTTCAAAACGGCTTCAAGCCGCGCAAGACGACGCTGGAACTGCGCGGCTTGTGCAAGGCTTGCGGCGAGCATTAGAGCGCCGTGCGTCCTCTCGGACGCACAAAGGACGCTCTAACTCATTAAATCTACGCATCGAGCTTTCCGAAAATCGATACCGATTTTCGGGCCGATGCTATAAAAATCCAGCGCCTCCCTGTGGGAAGCGCTGGATAGAAAAGCGGCTGTAAAAGCGTTTTAAAGGAAGTGGTTGGTTCCCAGCATTTCGATAATGCCGAGCGAAAGCGCCATGGCGACGGCCGAGGTGCGATTGGAGCAGTTCAGCTTGATCTTGGCGTTTTGCAGATAGGTCACCACCGTCCAGCGGGCAATGCTGAGAATTTCGGCGATTTCGCCATCCGTCTTGCCGTTTGCCGCCCAACGCAGACAATCCACCTCACGTGGTGTCAAAAGACTTGCAATCGAGCCCGCATCCTTCGATCCGCCAAAGGCATCGTGCAACTTGCCGGAAATGCTGAGCAGAAGCGGACGCATCTTTTCGACAAAAGCGGCGCGGTCCTCATTTGCATCGATCTCAAAACTGAAAACGCTGCACCCCGATGCGCCCTTGGGGTCGCGGGCGGATACGGCAATGAACAGGTTGCCGATACCGTGCTTTTCCGCATCCTGCAAATATTCCGCAATCACCGGACAGATATTGGCCTCTTCCTGCAAATCACGGACAATGCCCGCGCCATCATTGCAGAAATAAGGCGCATCTTCGCGAAAAATCGGATCGATGGCGAAATAATTCTTGGCCGAATAGCGCGTCGACCAGGTGGTGGGCACCGTGATGATGACCGTCAGATCGGACGAATTGGGCTTGGCGCTTTCATTCAGGCGCCCGCGATAGGCATGCATAATGTGACGGCAGCCGATTTCATCGCGAATACCGCAAAGGAGCGAAAGCGTATCGCTCTGAAAAGATGTTCCAAAGAAAGTTTTTTTAAAATTGGGAAAATGAACAAGATCAAGTGTCATAAAAAATATCCTTAACAATCAAGATGTTAAGCTTTAAATCATCGCTTTACACCCTACAGGAAACCATTCAGAATCGCGCCTTACAAGCCGCTTATTTATGCATAAGTGACAAAAAATTTACACCTGATGGCAACCCGCAATTTCTATCCATCAAATTTTTAATCATAAAAAATGTATCAAATTATGACACTCTGTAAAAAAAATTAGTTCATGGCAGCCATGTAAAACCTATTTGTAAAACCTATTTGCTATAGGCTTTCAAAAAGAAGTCGACAGCTGCTTCGACATTGGCACGAATGGTCTGCTGCGAGGGTGCCTCCGGCATTGCTCCGAAGAGCCGCGGACGATAAAGACCGGATAGAAAAAGATCGAAAAGCTGGTAAGCCGCACGTTCTGCATCGAGCGGCACGAGCACGCCTGCGGCAACCATCCTGTTGAGATATTCGATGATGGCGACAAGGCTGCGTTTGGGCCCGCGATCATAAAAGCGGGTCGCCAGTTCCGGTTTACGCTCGCACACACCCAGCACGATGCGTTGCGCCTGAATGGCGGTGGGAGAGGTGATCAGCGTCACAAGCGCCACGCCAAACTTCATCAGTTCCTCGCGCGTGGAAAAGCCCTTGTCGAGTTGACCGATCAGGAAGCCGAAGGTTGTCTGGCGATGATGTTCGCAAAGTTCGACGAACAAATCGTCCTTTTTGTTGAAGTAGACATAGATCGTGCCTTTGGACACGCCCGCTTCACGCGCAATGTCATTCATGCTTGCGGCATCAAAACCCATGCGCAAAAAAACGCTTTGCGCGCCTTCCAGAATCTGGCGTCGCTTGATGGGGTCCTGCCCCGCGCCAGGACGCGTGCGCCCGCATTCCGTTTCGGCCGTTTCGGAGGTTTCAGCATTGCATTCGGGCTTCATATCACAAACTCTTGATCTAATCGAACTGATCGGTTCGATTTATCCTTGATATGCGCATCTTATTGCATTAAGTCAACATCGAACCAAGCGGTTCAATTTCGTGACTTTCCAGAAAGCATCCCCCATGACTGCCACTCAATCCGCAGATCAGGCTGAGATTCGTCCGTTCCCCAAGGCGAAGACGGACAGCACCAATACCACCCCGCCGCATGATACGAAAAATGCCGGAAACGAAAGCAAAGGCGGCTCACGCAAGCGCCTTTTGCTACCGGTTCTTGGCCTTGCAGCCCTCGCGGTCGCTGGCTGGTATGGTTATGATTACTGGACGGTCGGACGCTTCATGGTATCGACGGACGATGCCTATGTGCAGGGCGATATTGCCTCGATTGCGCCGAAAGTGACGGGCTATATTGCAAATATCCCCGTAAGCGCCAACCAGCGCATCAAGGAAAATGACGTCATTTTCCAGCTCGATGACGGCGATTACCGTATTGCGCTCGATGAGGCGGAAGCAAAACTTGCAACGCAGAAAGAGACGCTCAACCGCATCCTCGCCCAGACCGAAGCGGCCCGCGCCACATTGCAACAGGCGCAGGCGCAAAAACTTGCCAATGCGGCGGTGCTGACCAATGCGCAGGCGACGCTGACGCGCGTCAAACAATTGCATAATACGCGTTTTGTCGCCCAGTCCGACCTCGACAATGCGCAATCCTCACTCAGTCAGGCCGAAGCCAATGTTGCAGGCGCAGATGCGCAGATCGCCTCGGCCAAGGCCAATATAGAAGTGCTTAACGCGCAATATAAGGAAGCCGACAGCGGCACGAAATCGCTTGAACTGGCGCGTGACAAGGCGGCCCGCGACCTGTCGTTCACCACCCTGCGCGCCCCCTTTGACGGCGTTGTCGGCAATCTTTCCGGCAAGAAAGGCGATCTTGTCTCGCCGGGGCAAAAAATTGCCGCCCTTGTTCCGGTCAATGCGCTTTATATCGACGCCAATTACAAGGAAACGCAGCTTGCCGACATCAAGACCGGCGAGACGGCGCATATTTCTGTCGATGCGCTCGATGGCGCAAAATTCGACGGCAAGGTGATTTCGGTCGCGCCCGCATCGGGAGCCGTATTCTCGCTATTGCCGCCTGAAAACGCCACCGGCAATTTCACCAAGGTCGTGCAGCGCGTGCCGGTGCGCATCGCCATCCCGCAGGACGCGCTCGATTCCGGCAAGATTCGTGCGGGCCTGAGCGTGATTGTCGATATCGACACCCGCACCGCCCCGGAAGACAAGACCGACTGATATCATGGCCGCAGACACGACAATTGGCCCCATGAACCCGGCGGAAGACCGCATCGACCCCAGGAAGGCCATCGGCTTTCTTGCGATGGTGTTCGGCATGTTCATGGCGATCCTCGATATCCAGATCGTCTCGGCCTCCTTGTCTGAAATTCAGGCGGGCTTGAGCGCCAGCTCCGATGAAATCTCGTGGGTGCAGACCTCCTACCTCATCGCCGAAGTCATCATGATCCCGCTCTCGGGCTTTCTCGGGCGGCTGATGTCGACACGCGTGCTGTTCACGCTCTCAGCGGCGGGTTTTACGCTTGCCAGCATGTTGTGCGCGACCGCCACCAATATCGAGCAGATGATCGTCTATCGCGCCATTCAGGGCTTTATCGGCGGTGGCATGATCCCCAGCGTCTTCGCGGCCGCCTTCACGATCTTTCCGCCTTCCAAACGCTCCATCGTCTCGCCGATGATCGGCCTTGTGGCAACCCTTGCCCCCACCATCGGCCCCACCATCGGCGGCTATCTCAGCCACGCCTTTTCGTGGCACTGGCTGTTTCTGGTCAATGTCGGACCCGGCATTCTGGTGAGCATTGCCGCATGGAACCTCATCGATTTCGACGAGGGCGACAGCTCGCTGTTGAGCAAGTTCGACTGGTGGGGCCTCATTGGCATGGCGGCCTTTCTGGGTTCCATGGAATATGTGCTAGAGGAAGGCCCGCGCAACGACTGGCTGCAAGACGAGGCCATTTTCATCCTCTCCATCGTCATGACGGTCGGCGGCATCCTGTTTTTCTATCGCGCTTTTACCAGCGACGAGCCCATTGTGGATCTGCGCGCCTTCAAGAACGTCAATTTTGCCTTTGGCTCGCTGTTTTCCTTCGTCATGGGCGTCGGGCTTTATGGCCTGACCTATCTCTATCCGCTTTATCTGAGCAGCGTGCGCGGCTATGATGCGCTCATGATCGGCGAGGCGCTGTTCGTCAGTGGTATTGCCATGTTCTTCACGGCACCATTGGCAGGTTTTCTGTCCAATCGCATGGACCCGCGCCTGATGATGATGATCGGCTTTCTGGGCTTTGCCGCCGGCACATGGACGGTGACGGGCCTGACGGCGGACTGGGATTTTCATGAATTGCTGATCCCGCAGGTTTTGCGCGGTTGTTCGCTGATGCTCTGCATGGTACCGATCAACAATCTGGCGCTCGGCACGCTTCCGCCTGCCTTGATAAAAAACGCATCCGGCCTTTTCAACCTGACGCGTAATCTGGGTGGTGCGGTGGGCCTTGCCGTCATCAACACCATCCTGACGCGACGCAACGACATGCATTATGACCGTCTCGCCGAACATGTAAGCTGGGGCAATGCGGAAGCGGAAAACATGCTGGCGAACCTGACCGCCAAATATAATGCCATGGGGCTGGATGGTGCGACCATCGCCATCTCGAAAATGTCGGGCATGGTGCGCCAGCAGGCAACACTGCTGTCGTTCATCGATGTGTTCTTCATCCTGACGATGATGTTTTCAGCCCTTGCCGTCTGCGCGATGCTGTTGCGCAAACCCAAAGCGGTTGCTGGCGGCGGCGGAGGTCACTAAACCGCCAGAAAACCGCCATCCACCGGCAGGGTCGCGCCCGTCACCATGGCGCTGTCATCGCTCAAAAGAAGCGCGATTGCCTGCGCGACATCGTCCGATTGCGCAAAGCGACCAAGGGGATGACGCACCATCATCGGCTCGCTCTTGGCCGGATCGCTCCATGCTTCCGCCGCAAGTTCTGTCAGCGTGATGGTGGGCGCAACCGCATTCACCCGAATGCCATGCGCTCCCAGTTCCCTGGCGAGAACGCGGGTCGCGCCTTCAAGCCCCGCTTTCGATGCCGCATAGCACAGATGATCCTGAAAACCACGATGGCCTGCAATCGAAGTGATATTGACGATAGCGCCACCGCCCCCCGCCGCAACCCGCAGGCGGGCAAATTCCTGACAGGCGATCAATGCCGCACGCAAATTAATGCCCAGCACTGTCTCATAGCCCGCATCGGTCATTTCCAGCACGCTTTCCAGCACATTAGTGCCTGCGCTGTTAATCAGATAATCGCAAGCGCCTGCTTGCCTGATCGCTTCACGCGCGGCTTTAGGATCAGCTAGATCGACTTGTATCGAACGCCCACCGATCTCTGCGCGGAGACTGTCGAGATCGGCCTGCGTGCGGCTCAACGCCACCACTTCCGCGCCACGGCTTGCCATTAATTGCGCGCAGGCGCGTCCAATACCCTTGCCCGCCCCGGTGACGATAACGGATTTTCCAGAAAACTGCATATTGACCTCTTTGGCAGGGCTTTGCCGCCCTATAGGCATTTTAATTAAACGGGCAGGACTTTTTGCATGCTCTCGCGGATGTCGCGTGCGGTGCGCTGCAAGGTAAGGAAAACGGTATAACGCGCATCCTGCACCTCCCGCACAGCGGGTTCCGGCACATGGCGCGTTGCAACACGCGACATTTCTCCCATCGCTGTTGGCATATCCGTGAATAGCCCTGCGGCCATGGCACCCAATATGGCGGAGCCGAGCAGGACCGGCTCCTCACAGCTGATCACCTCGACCGGCAAGCCCGCCGCATCCGCTAACAACTGCCGGATAAGCGGATGGGAGCCCGCGCCGCCGCTGATGCTGATGGCCTCGACCGGCGCGCCATTGGCGCTTTGCGTGTCGATAATCTGCCGCAAGCCATAGCCAAGCCCGCATAGGCCCGCGAGATAGAGTGCGACGAGGCTGTCCACCCCCGTCTCCATGCCCTGACCGACAATCACGCTACGCGCATGCGGATCGGCAAAGGGTGCGCGGTTGCCCAAAAATTCCGGCACCACATGCAATTGATCGGCAAGCCGGACGGCTTGGCTTGCAGATGACGCCAGTTGCATAGCGCGGTCGCCCAGCCATTGCGGCAGGGATTTGCTTTCAGCTTTCGCCCGTGCGGATGCTTCGGCACTTGCGGGATGGCTCGCGACCAGATGATCGATTGCCGCCCCTGCCGCCGATTGCCCACCCTCATTGAGCCATTTTCCCGGTATCATCGCCGAATAATAAGGCCCCCAGACACCCGGAACGAAGGCCGGTTCAACCGTCGTCGTCATGGTGCAGGATGAGGTGCCGAAAACATAGGCGAGGCATTTGACCGGATCGGCCACGCCGCCTTTAGCACCCACCGTCCCCACGCCACCGGCATGAGCATCGATCAGCCCTGCGCCAACGGACGTTCCCGCAATAAGCCCCATGTCGGCGGCTGCTTCAACCGTCAGCCCCTGCCCGAGGGCTGTTCCGGGTGCGACGATGTTTTGGCCAATACGGACAAAATCGTCATCCGCCAGATCACCCAGACCAATGCTGCGGAAATAATCGCCATCCCAGCGTCCTTCATGGGCGAGATAGGTCCATTTGCAGGTGACGGTGCAGGACGAGCGGTCGAGCGCGCCCGTTGCCTTCCATGTCAGAAAATCGGTGAGGTCGAAGAAATGCCGCGCTTTTTTATAGGTCTCCGGGTTGTTTTCGCTGAGCCAGAGCAGTTTCGGCGTCTGCATTTCCGGCGAAATGCGCCCGCCAACATATTTGAGCACATCATGCCCGCCCGCATTGATGCGCTCGGCCTGATCAAGAGCGCGATGGTCCATCCAGATGATGATATCGCGTTCAGGCGCTGTGCTCACGGCAAGCGGTTCAGCCCCCTCGCCAATCACCACCAGAGAACAGGTGGCATCAAAACCGATGCCCGCAACTTGCGCCGGGTCAATCCCGGCGCTTGCAACGCTTTCGCGAATGGCTTCACAAACCGCCCGCCATATCTGCTGGCTTGATTGCTCGACGATGCCGCTATCGTCACGATAGATGTCGAGCGCTCGCTTGGCACTTGCAAGCAAATTGCCTTTACGATCAAAGACGCCTGCACGGGCGGAACCCGTGCCGACATCAACGCCAATCAGATATTGCGAGGCCATTCAGACTGTACTCCGTGAAACGCTGTCAGACGCGATCAAAATTGGTCGGTAGAACCAGCATATCGCGGATCGTGACCGTGCGCTTGCGCGTCAGTATATATTCGACCGCATCCGCGACTTCGCTCGGATCGATCAGGCTGCCCGATTCTTTCGCCTTGCGCAGGTTTTCCTCCGGCCAGTCGGCAAGCAGCGCCGAAACCACAGGTCCGGGCGAGACTTGCGCCACGCGCACACCATGCGGGATCATCTGGCGGCGCATGGTCTGCACGAAACAGGTGATCGCCCATTTGGACGAGGCATAGACCGGCTCCCAATAGGTCGGGTAGTGACCGGCAATCGAACAGGTGACGATGATGTCGCCGGTCTTGCGCTCGATCATGTGCGGGGCAACGGCATGGACATTCTTGATGACCGCATTGACGTTGAGGTTGAGCATCTTGTCGATGGCGTCAGCCGTCGTTTCCGTCAGATCGCCGCCAATATAGGTGCCTGCATTGCAATAAAGAATATCGATGTGATCGACTTTTTCGAGAATTTCCGGCACCATCGCGGCACAGCTTTCAGCATTGAGCAAATCTGTGACCTGAGCAATGGCTTTTTCGCCCAGTTCCCCCACAAGCTTGGTCAAAGCTTCTTCATTGCGGTCGACCAGCACGACCGTGGCACCTGCACCAAGCAGGGTTTTTGCTGTCGCAAGGCCGATGCCTGACGCCGCACCCGTAATCACGGCAATCTTGTCCTTGAGCGATTCCGCCATTTTTTACTCCTGTGTTTTCTTGATATGATAAAGCAACGCGCTTTCAGTGGCTCAACGCCATTCGCGCCCGATATAGATTGCCAAAAGGATGATGCCGCCCTTTATCACGTCCTGAAGATAGGGGTTGATGCCCATCAGGTTGAGGCCGTTATTGAGGATGCCCAGAAGCACCGCGCCGATCAGCGTGCCAAGCACCAGACCGCGCCCGCCGGAAATCGCCGTGCCGCCCAGAACGACCGCGGCAATCGCATCGAGTTCAAAACCGACACCCGCATTGGGCTGGCCGCTCATCAGGCGGCCGGTCAGGATGACGGCTGCACAGGCGGCAGTCAGGCCCGAAATCGCATAGACGGCGAGTTTGACGCGCTGCGTTTTCACGCCTGAAAGCCGCGCCGCGGTTTCATTGCCGCCCAGCGCATAGACATGGCGGCCAAAGGCGGTGCGTTCCAGCAGCACCCATGCAATAGCATAGATGACGAACATGATGATGACGGGAACCGGAATCGTCCAGATGCGTCCGACACCAAACCATGACACCCAGCTCGGCAAGCCACTGACCGGATAACCACCGGAATAGATGAGACCAAGACCGCGCGCCATGCCCATGGTGGCAAGCGTCACGATGATG
>JAATGD010000235.1 GCA_015654965.1 Hyphomicrobiales bacterium | reverse complement strand
TGGTGGTGCTGTCGATGATCGTAGCACTGCCGCTCGGTCTTGCGCTGGCATTGCTGCGGCTTTCACGTATCCCGTTTCTTTCGCAGGCGGCGGCGGTCTATGTCGAGATTTTTCGCGCGGCCCCTGCGATTGTTCTGATCTACTGGTTCTTCTTTGCCCTTCCGATGATCGTTGGCCTCAATTTTTCGCCAACCACAGCGGCGGTGCTGGCCGTCGGCCTGCAATCGGCGGCTTTTTTCTGTGAGGTCTTTCGTTCCGGCATTGGCGCTGTAGCGAAGGGTCAATGGGAGGCTGCACTTGCCCTTGGCATGAAAAGGCGCTCGCTTTTCACGTCGATCATACTGCCGCAGGCCATGCGTAATATGCTGCCGATTTTCCTGACCCGCGTCATCGACCTTATCAAGACCACAACGCTGGCTTCGATCATCACCTATGGTGAGATCGTTTACAAAGCTTCGCTGATTTCCTCACGCACCTTCCGCCCTATTGAAACTTTTACCGTGCTCGGTGGCATCTTCTTCGTGGTGATTTTCATTCTCAGCATGATTTCGCGCGGGTTCGAGCGGCGTCTTCAAAAGGCACATATCCGATGAATTATCGCTGGGATTTCTCGTTTCTGCTCAATTACAAGCATGTGCTCATCGAAGGCCTGCTGAATACGATCTATCTTTCGCTGACCGTTCTTATTTGCGGGCTTGCATTGGGCGTCATGCTGGCGATGGCCCGTATTTCGCGATTTGCCGTCCTGCGGGGATTTGCGGCCATTTATGTGGAATTGTTGCGCAACCTGCCGGCGCTGGTTCTGCTATTTTGGTTCTATTACACTATTCCGGTGCTGACAGGCATACAGAACGGTCGTTTCCTCACTGCGGCAGTTGCATTCTCGCTCTATTCGGGGGCTTATTTCTGCGAAATTCTTCGTGGTGGCGTCCAATCGATCGACCGTGGACAATGGGAAGCCTCGACGGCGCTTGGCATGTCTGAGGGCACGGTTTTCGGCAGCATCATCCTGCCGCAGGCGATCCGGCGCACATTGCCCGCTTTGACCAACGAAGCCATCGAAGTCGTCAAGATCAGTTCGGTCGCCGCCACCATCGCCTATCCAGATGCGCTTTATCAGGCAAAGCTTATCAGCGATACGGAATATCGCCCGGTGGAAGCCTATACCGCCATTGCCGTGCTGTTGACGGCTATCATTCTTGTGCTGAGTGGCTTGTCCTACGCGCTGGAATATAAATTTCGCAAGTCGAGTTGAGGTCGTCTCATGAGCATGATTGCCGCCAAAAATATCCATAAAAAGTTCGGCACGCGCGATGTGTTGAAAGGCATAGACCTTGATATCAACGAAGGCGAAACCGTTGTTCTGCTTGGTGCGAGTGGCTCGGGCAAAAGCACAGTGCTGCGTTGCATGAATTTTCTGGAAATGCCGACTTCAGGTGAAATCCACCTGAACGACAAACGTGTTGGTACGCCCGATTCAAAGGGTAATATGCAATATTCGCAGGAAGAATTGCGCCATCTTCGTCAACGCGTCGGCATGGTGTTCCAACAGTTCAACTTATTTCCGCATCTTTCTGCGGAGGAAAACGTCATGATTGCACAGCGAAAGGTATTGGGGCGCAGCGGGGCGGAAGCCCGTGAACGTGCCCATTATTACCTTGAAAAGGTGGGCTTGGCCGAAAAAATCAAGGAATATCCGTCGCGCCTGTCGGGTGGTCAACAGCAGCGCGTGGCCATTGCTCGTTCGCTGGCGATGGAGCCCGACGTCATGCTGTTCGATGAAGCGACATCAGCGCTTGATCCGGAGCTGGTCGGTGAGGTTCTCATGACCATGAAGAGCCTTGCGACAGAAGGCATGACCATGCTGATCGTCACGCATGAACTGGGTTTTGCCTATAATGTCGCCAACCGCATCGCTTTTCTGCACGATGGCAAGATTATCGAGGAAGGGACACCGTACGACATTCTGGTGCATCCGCAAAACGAACGGACGCAGGCGTTTCTGCGTGGGCATACGGCCTTCCGACTTCCGTCAGCCTGACGCTTTTTTCTGGGTAATATGGTGAGTATAGCGGCGTTGCCCACCCATCGCAGCAACGGGGCGGAAATATGAGCAGACATATAGCTGTTATCGGGGCAGGAGCGGTTGGTATTGCCTGTGCGCTGGAATTGCTGCGCTGCGGCTACAAGGTGACGGTGATTGAGCCGGATCGTCCCGGCGGGGAGCAGGCGGCAAGCTATGGCAATGCGGGCTGGTTATCCACCCAGTCCATCTTGCCACCTGCCATTCCGGGCGTCTGGAAAAAGGTTCCATCTTATATCGCTGATCCACTTGGCCCACTGGCCATCCGTTGGTCTTATCTGCCAAAAGCATTGCCATGGCTGTTGCGCTATCTGCGTGCAGGCTGGACATGGGACCAGGTTGAGAAAACGGCGCAAATTTTACGCCCGCTGCTGGCCGAAGCGCCACAATTGCATAAGGCGCTAGCGCATGAAGCGGGGGTGGGGCATCTGATCGCCGAAGGCGGTGTGCTCTGCGCCTATATGGATCGTTCTCATTTTGAAAAAGAGGCGCTTGCATGGGATATTCGTGCGCGTGCTGGTATCAAATGGCGAGAGCTATCCGGGCCAGCGCTTTACGATGAGGAACCGGCCTTACGGCAACGTTATCGTTTCGCTGTCGCCATTGATGAGGCCGGACGCTGCCGGGATCCGGGCAGCTATGTTTCCGCTCTCGCCAATCATGCGAGGGCAAGAGGTGCGGTATTTGAAACAGCCAATGCGCGTGATTTTCGGTTTGAGAATAACCGTCTTGAAGCTGTTGTGACAGATCGCGGTGAAGTCATTTGCGATAAGGTCGTCATTGCTGCCGGTATAGGTTCGGGCAGGTTGGTCAAGTGCCTCGGCGACTGGCTGCCGCTCCAGAGCGAGCGCGGTTATCACTTTACGGTTGAGGGTGGTTTTCCGGGGCTCAAAACTGCTTTCATGGCATCGGATGCCGGGATGGTGGTGCAGCAGATGGAATGTGGTCTGCGTGCTGCCGGGCAGGTCGAAATTGCCGGAACGGATACCAAGCCGGACTGGCTCCGCGCAGAAATTCTGAAACAGCATCTTGCGGGGCTTTTCCCGTTGCTCGACTTGGAAAAGACGCGCTTTTGGATGGGGCATCGTCCATCAATGCCGGATGGGCGACCTTGTATCGGCTTTTCACCCCGTTCACGGGATATTGCCTATGCCCTTGGTCATGGCCATGTTGGATTGATGGCATCGGCTAAAACGGGGCGTATCGTGGCTGCGCTGTTTTCAGGGCAAACGCCGGAAATCGATATTGAAGGTTTTGCTCCTGACCGCTTTGATAAGCTTGACAGAGCATAAACAGACTATCGTTGAAAGTAGGTTTGATTAGGTATCAATCGAATGGCTTTTTTACCTCGTGACAATCTCTTGATGCTTGCGGTGTGTGGAACCTCAACAGGCTGTCTCGGATCAGGCGCAGGCGACTGATTGGTGTTTTTGAGTTTAGTCCGCCGTGAGGGCGATGCCAATTGTACATGTGGGTCCACAGTTTGGCAGATGCATTTTCCTTATCTTTGACGAAGGATAGGCTCGTGCATACGCCCACTCCTGCAAGGCGGTCTGAATGAAGCGTTCGGCCTTGCCATTGGTTTTTGGCGTGTAAGGTCTGGTTCGAGTGTGCTTGAATCCGAGCGCCTTGCAGGCCTTGGCAAAGTCCTTGGGGACATAGCAGGACCCGTTGTCGGTCATCACCCGCGTGACCGTGACGCCAAGGCTTGCATAATAGGCAACGGCAGTCTTGAGAAAAGCGATGGCGCTGACAGCTGTTTTATCCGGAAAGATGTCTGTGAAAGCGATGCGGGAGACATCATCGATGCAGACATGGACATATTCCCAGCCGCCACCGCGTGAATTGCTCTGCCCCGTCCTGTCGCCTGTGATCCGGTGGCCGACACGTTCGAAACGGCCATGGCGTTTGATGTCGAGATGTATCAGGCCACCTGGCTCGGCATATTCGTAGCGCACGATAGGTTCGGCCGGATCGATATTCTTCATCCGGGATAGACCAACTCGCCTGAGAACGCGACTGACGGTGGCGGGAGAACCTCTTTTCGGAAATCCCTTCTTCGTTTCGTAGAAATGAGGCTGTAACGGCAACATCAGCCGATGTTCAAGGTTGAATAGACATGTTGGCTAATTGCTTATCATTCAGGCTTTACGGGTTTCCCTGAATTGTTGGAGCGAGACCGCCTCATCCAGTGTGCCACTGAATGATGTTCATAATGGAAAATAATATATTAAACAGTAACTTGTAACAAATGTCGGTATCGGTGGTTGCGAGCTCCCGCAACCAAATAGAACCATAAACCCTCAATCAATTCAAACAGTTGGCTGAGGGTTTTTGTTTGCCAAAAATCCCCAAAAACGCACCAAAATATTGTTTTGCCAATAATACCAATGCCTTAATAAAAACAGGTTCAAATCGAGGGTAACGAACCCCGCAACCAACATAAAATCTAAAAAGCCGCAAATAGATCGCGTCCACTGCCGATAACGTTCACGGTTTGGGCGAACACGGTGGAGGTTTTAAAAGTCTGCCTGCCACCGTGCCGGCGTAAGCCGCTGACGATCGATTGTTCCTGGAAGCAATGTACTTCTTCACAGTGGAGCATGTGCGCCGATGCTGGTTATCCGGGCCTGTCTTAGAGCCGTTGGGTGCTCCAAGCGAATGATGAGGTGGAGGAGATCGCTGTTGCAAGCGATCTGTCCGCGGACAGCGGCGATGCCTTGCGGACATGGTGCCTTGCCTGACTGGGCATATCTCTTCGGGAGATGTGGGATGTTGCCGACGATCTGCGTGAAGGCCGTCTCGTGCGCGTCCTGCCCGAATGGGGCGAACAGGCAAGTCCGATCAACGCTGTGCGGGCGAAGCGCGAGCCGGTGCCGCGCCGCACCGGTGCATTCGTGGAGTTTCTGGCCAAAGAATGGGGGAGCCCACCTTGGGAGCGTTAAATCGCGGCCTGTGCTACGGCGAAACTATCTTCAAAAAGTCGGAATCGTTTGATCAGCCCATCCTCAACTATAAAGTCGAAGACAAATTCCGATTCAATGAGTTTCCCGGTCTTATTCACGCGTGAGGCCAGTTCGCCAATCGCTACGACTCTCTTTCCTTGAGACAGGATGTCTTTTAACTCGAACCGTTCCGAGGTTATCTCGGAACGA
>JAATGD010000080.1 GCA_015654965.1 Hyphomicrobiales bacterium | reverse complement strand
TCTGCTGGAGACAGAAAAACGCCCGGTCAATGCGGTCGCCGACAATAACGAGGTCAAGTCAGTGACGGCAGTGACGGTGCGCGAGGCATCAGATAGTCAGGTTGCGATCCTGTTCGACAAGAACCATTCCTGGGACGAGCGTATTCTGACAGAGCAGTTTCGTCATTAGGCTGGCACCGGTCGGACTTCGCCAAGGACAATCGGGAGGGGCAAAACGAATTGTCATCCTGCATATCAGCCATGTATTTTCATTACACCTGCAATGAATTCATCCGATTTTAAATAGCGTTGATTGCAACAGCCCGAGAAATAACAAAGCAATTCGCTGCTGCAGGATGGTATTTTGGTTGACTTTTGCACGCATCAGACGTAGGCGATGCTGCAAGATAACGCTCAATGCGTTGCAGACGCCTTTTCTGCCTTGGTTCCTGCGCCCGATGACGCGGCTGCAATGACAGGATGGGTGGGTCCCGTTTCCGAACCAGAGAGCTACGCCTCCATTGACGACATTTTCCGAACTCGGTCTTTCCCCGAAAGTGATTGCTGCTGTTGAAGCGGCTGGATACACCACGCCTACGCCTATCCAGGCAGGAGCCATTCCGCCTGCGCTCGAGCGCAAGGATGTGCTGGGGATTGCCCAGACGGGAACGGGCAAAACCGCTTCTTTCGTGTTGCCGATGCTGACGCTTCTGGAAAAGGGGCGCGCACGCGCACGTATGCCGCGCACGCTCATTCTGGAGCCGACGCGGGAACTCGCAGCGCAGGTTGAAGAGAATTTTGTCAAATACGGTATCAATCACCGCCTGAATGTTGCGCTGCTGATCGGCGGGGTTTCGTTCGAGGAGCAGGAGCGCAAGCTGGAGCGTGGTGCCGATGTTCTGATCGCAACGCCGGGTCGTATGCTTGATCATTTCGAGCGCGGCAAGTTGCTGCTGACCGGTGTCGAGATTCTGGTGATCGATGAAGCCGATCGCATGCTCGATATGGGTTTCATTCCCGATATCGAACGCATCTGCAAGCTGATCCCGTTCACGCGTCAGACCTTGTTCTTCTCGGCGACTATGCCACCGGAAATTACCAAGCTGACCGAGCAGTTCCTGCATTCGCCATCGCGTATCGAAGTGGCCAAGGCCTCTTCGACAGCCAAGACCGTGACGCAACGTCTGGTCAAATCAGGCAAGAAGGACTGGGACAAGCGCGCAGCATTGCGCGATCTGATCCGCGCAGAGGGCGACACCTTGAAGAATGCGATCATCTTCTGCAACCGCAAGAAAGATGTATCCGAGCTTTTCCGTTCACTGGTGAAGCATGATTTTGATGCTGGCGCATTGCATGGCGACATGGACCAGCGTGCTCGCATGGCAATGCTCGCCGGTTTCAAGGAAGGCAAGTTGCGCCTTCTCGTGGCTTCGGACGTTGCCGCTCGTGGGCTTGATATTCCGGATGTGAGCCATGTGTTCAACTTCGATGTACCCATTCACTCGGAAGATTATGTCCACCGTATCGGCCGTACCGGCCGCGCGGGTCGCTCCGGCAAGGCGTTTACTCTGGTGACGCAAGCCGATACGAAATATCTGTCAGCCATCGAAAACATGATCGGCGAGAAGATCGAATGGCTCGATGGAGATTTGTCGACACTTGCGCCTTCCGACGAAGCTGACGAGCAGCCACGCAAGGGTCGGGGTGGCCGTAACAAGGCCAAGGATACACGGGGCAAGGATGCCAAGGTGAAATCCGGTGAAGTGGCGGCTGCATCTGAAACCATTGATTTGTCTGAGCAGCCGCAACCTGTCGTCCATGTTCCTGATCGCCGCAATCAGATCAGTTCGGGCAATGACGAGCGCCGTAGCAAGCCGCAGAATCCACAGAATGAACAGTACAAGCGCCGTCGTGACCGCGATGATGACGGTCCGGCACCAATCGGCTTCGGAACCGAAATTCCGGCTTTCATGCTCATCCCCACAGGCATGTAATGACGCAACAGAACGATTCTGAAGCTTTCATTTGACTGGACTTCCCTTCAAAATTGTCTGTCGTTGAATGATTTGAGACTTATCGGACTTTGGAAGGCCGGAGTTTCCGTCCCTGTTAACAGCCGCTTTGGGCTCGTGGTTCAAGCGACGCTGTTTGATGGTGTTGTCTTCATTTGATCCTTTCACGTTCGAGCAGGATAGTGTGGCCGCGCCCAAAGTAGACGTCATCGGGGAATTATCGAGGCTCTATTGGAAGAAGTGGTTTTCCAGTAGGATACGGTTCTTAAGTATCTGGTGCCAGCGTTCAATCTTGCCCTGTGTCCGCGGATATCGTTGGCCTCAAAAGCCGCATTATCGCCGATCCCACATC
>JAATGD010000257.1 GCA_015654965.1 Hyphomicrobiales bacterium | reverse complement strand
ACCCAACGGCTCATGGAAGTGATAGGCGACGTTGTCCTGGTCGATCTCGGAAATTCCGCCTTCCTGCGCGCGGATAGCACCGGCAAAATAGCGGAAATGATCGACGGCCAGTGGCAGATCGGCAGCCGTGGTTTCGCGGATCGGCTTGCCATTGTCCCATGTTTCGGCGGTGGCAAGTTTCACGAGATTGTCTTCGATGCGATCGGCGATCCGGTTAAGAATGACGCCTCGTTCTGCCGGGCTTGTCCGCCCCCAGGCGTCTTTCGCCGCATGCGCCGCGTCCAGCGCCGCCTCGACGTCGGCCGCCTCCGAACGGGCCACTTCGCACAGCACCTGTCCGTTGACAGGCGAGGTATTCTCGAAATAGCGGCCCGATCTGGGTTCGACCCATTGGCCGCCGATGAAATTGCCGTAGCGTTTCTTGAACTCCGGCTTCGCAGCGCGGTGAAATTCGACCTTGTTCATGATATTCCTCCCAGGTAACGGCATCACTCCTTTGATGCCTTGCTGCCAAGATGGAACCGCGGGCGAAAAGAGTCATCCCGTATCGGGGCCATGCACGCAAAGCCGCATGGCAAACTGTCTCAAAAGTGAGACAGTTTGAGTAATTCATTGCAAAATCGATTAATGCGGCCGCATGATCCCGAGCCGGTTGAGCTTGCGATGCAGGGTGGCGCGGCTCACGCCCAGAAGCTTTGCGGCCGCGGAAATATTGCCTTCCGCGCGGGCGATGGCGCGCAGGATGACGCTGCGTTCGGAATCGGCCATGTCCTCACGCGGGTCGATATGCCAGCCCAGAAGATCGTCCGCCGGTAAAGGCGAGGCCATTGCCTCATCCGTCAGCCCCAGCGCCAGACGCGCGGCACGGGTCGCCCCGATCACCAGATCGTCCTTGTCGACCGCCACAAGCGCGCTGCCATTGCGATCCGTGGATGAGGCCAGCAGAATGCGCGCTTTGGCAAAAGCCTGCCGGAAATTCTCGATCTCGATGCGCCGCGCCGCATCAAGAACCGCAACGGATATCAGTTGCACAAAAGCTTCCGTCTGATCGCTGCGGCAGGATGAAACGTCGAGTGCCGCCATCAACTGTCCCTGATGATCGTAAATGGGGGCAACCGTGCAGGACAGGCCGATATTGCGGGTGTGAAAATGCTGATCGCGATGGATGGTCAGCGCCCGCTGTTCGGCAAGACAGGTGCCGATACCATTGGTGCCTTCGCTTTCCTCGCTCCACACGGCCCCCGGCCACAGGCCCCAGTCGTAAAAAGTCTCGTCGTCGCCCGCAGCCCCCCGCCGTTCCACCGGCACCCCTTCGCGATCGGCCAGAAGCACGCAGCACCCAACGCCGCCAACGGCCAGATAAAGCCGGTCCATGCTCGACTGCGCAATCGCCACAAGGCGCTCCATTCGTTCATGTACGCTACGGAACTCATGCTCCGACAGGGTGCGGACCGAATTGTTCTGTGCAGGGGTAAGACCATATAACTCCGCCGAACGCGCCCATGAGGCAACGAGCGAAGAGCGCGCAGAACCGCCGGTATGAATAGCAGCGAGAATGCGTTGTGCATGTGTGTGTTCTTGCGGCATGCCCATCTTTTCCTCCCAAAGGCTGGAAACCGCTGACCATGGTGATAATGGCAATTAAAAACAGGGCTGGCAAGCGACACCATACATGAAACAAAAAGACGACCCGAAGGCATCGCCCACGGGTCGCAAGGATCAGATCATCAAGCAAAATTCATAGTCACGTAGATCATATGATACCTGTCGCTGGTACGACTCAAGTTGAGACCTTACCATCTGGAAACCTCCCAGCTCTATAAAACGCAAGAAGGAGACGCTTACCCGAGCCGTACCAGTGCAGAAGCTATATTTAAAAATGAACATACCCAATGTCTTTAAGTATAAAGGCAGAATAACCAGAATGTGAACGGTTGAATATTCCAATCTGTGGCTCGCGATTTAAAGCCCGCTATAAATGAGGAGGCTCACGATACGGTCGTTTTCTCACGTTCAAGAAAACCCTCAAGGAAGGCCACTTCCTGCGCGTCGAGCCGCAGCCCCAGTTTGGTACGCCGCCACAAGATATCCTCGGCCCGCACCGCCCATTCCTGTGCCACCAGATAGTGCACTTCCGCCTCATAAAGATCGGCCCCGAAATGGCGTCCGAGATCGGCCAGCGTGTCGGCCTTTCCAAGCATGGCATAGACCCGGGTGCCATAAAGGCGAAACAGCCGACGGGCATGTGGATCGGAGAGGAACGGATAGGCGGTTCGTAGGCTGCGCAATTCGCGCTCGAAATCCTCAGCGCGGAAATCGCCGCCCGGCAATGATACCGCATGGGTCCATGGCTTGCCCCTTTGCCCCAGATGCTGCTCGATTTTCTCCATCATATGTTCGGCAAGCCGTCGCGCTGTCGTGAGTTTTCCGCCAAAGACATTGATGAGAGGGGCCATTCCTTCAGGCGCATCCTCCTTGAGCACATAATCACGCGTGGCTTCCTGCGCCTGACTGGCGCCATCGTCATAAAGCGGGCGCACACCCGAATAGGTCGAGACGATATCCTCAGGCCTGACGGCTTGGGCAAAATATTCGCTGGCCGCGGCACAGAGATAGTCCCGCTCGGCATCCGTGATCGCGACCTTGCCCGGATCGCCCTGATAATCGTGATCGGTGGTGCCGATCAGGGTGAAATCATCCTCATAGGGGATGGCAAAAATAATACGCCCGTCATTATTCTGGAAGAAATAGGCGCGCGGATCGTCAAATTTGCGGCGCACGATAATGTGACTGCCCTGCACGAGACGCACATTGTGCAATTGCCGCTCACCCTCGACATTCTGCAAAATCCGGTCCGCCCATGGGCCTGCCGCATTGACCAGAAGACGCGCACGAATATTTTCCAGTCTGCCCGTTCTGCCATCCTCGACCGTCACCGTCCAGCCATCCGCATCGCGACGTGCCGCAACAACCCTTGTGCGGGTACGCAGAACTGCACCGCGATCAACGGCATCGCGCGCTGTCAGCGCCACGAAGCGCGCGTCATCCACCCAGCTATCCGAATATTCAAATGCCTTGGTAAAGATGGGCTTCAATGGCCTGGCGGCCCTATCCCAGCGCATATCCAGAACACGCGTGGCAGGCAGTTTT
>JAATGD010000309.1 GCA_015654965.1 Hyphomicrobiales bacterium | reverse complement strand
CGCCACCTCCGCCCTCCGAGGCACCTGCACCGGCGAACTGAGCCGTATCAGTGCAAAAAGGGCGGGGCCATATGGCCCCGCCCTTTTTGCACTGATACGGCTCAGTTCGCCGGTGCAGGTGCCTCGGAGGGCGGAGGTGGCGGGAAATAGCCGTCTTGCGTGGGACGCAATTGCGGTTCAAACGGCTGCGGTTCAACATCTGGCGAAGGCGCGGTGATGTCCGGCACGGTGCCAATATCCGGTAAGGCGGTGGCAGGCCTGTCGCCATAAAGGCCAAGCCCTGCCTGCTCGGCTTTTTGCCCCGCTTCTTCATAAGCGCCACCGGCAACAGCTTTCGCCCAGCCATTGGAAACAAGCCAAGCTGCTGCATCTTCATTGCCGACCGTACAGTGCGTGGCTACGGCACTGCCGCTGTCATTCTGCGGCAGGCGGCACATCACGGCGCGTGAACGCAGCCATTGCCGGAAGACCGTGCGTGCCTGCATACCGCATGGCCAGTTTTCCCCCGAAGGCGACTGACATGTCTGCTCAATAGGCAGAACCTCTATCCCTTCCAGTTCCACGATCCGCCCCTGACTTTCAAGCCTTCCTGCGGCAATCGCTACAGGACGCTGCAAAAGCTGCATCCCCTCTCCCTCGGCAACCGGGGTCGGCGGCGCAGGCGGTTCAGGCGGCTTTGGCGTCGCCGCAAGCCCCATATCGCTCATCGGTGGACGCGGCGCTTCACGCTGGAAGCCGCCGTCATCGATCTTTTCCCCACCCGTCCCCGCATCTTCCGATGACGCAGGCGGTGTTTCGGGCTTATCCGCTTTGGTTTCAGGCTCGTTATAATCGAATTGCTCGACAACTATGCCATTGCCGGAAGCACCCGCGCCTTGACCGCTTTCCACAATCGGCACAGGTGCATCGAGCGCCCCATAAAAAGGCGCAATGAACACAGCCGCCAGCAGCGCGCCGGTCAGCGCCGTCAGGCCACCATAAACCACGCGGGCATGGCTTTTATCCTGTCGCACATCCTTCACTGGCTTGCCCATAGGATACGCGCAATCCATTCGACATTTTTTGTCTCGAAGGTGCGATTGGGATGCTCGGAATTGAGCGAATGCAATTCTATCGTGCGCGGGGTCTGGCGATGCAGGATTTTTGCCATGACTTCTCCATCCTTGGTTCGCACCACCACACGGTCGCCACGGCGAACCGCCTCATTGGGTGCAACGATCAGCGTATCGCCGTCACGATAAAGGGGTAACATGCTGTCGCCGGAAACTTCCAGTGCATACACACCTTCGCCAACACTATTGGGAAATTCGACAATATCCCAGCCTTGCCCCGCAGGAAAACCGGCATCGTCGAAAAACCCGCCTGCCCCCGCTTCGGCCATGCCCAGAAGCGGAATAGGATGCGGTTCCTGCATGTAATCGAAAGACCCCGGTAAAGGATCGGTCTTGGAAATCAGGCGTGTAAATTCCTCGAATGTCGCCCCTGTTGCCTCCATCACCTTGGCAAGCGACTCGGTCGAAGGCCAGCGCGCGCGCCCGTCGGCTGCATAACGCTTGGATTTGTTGAAGGTGGTCGGATCAAGACCTGCACGGCGCGCCAGGCCTGAAACACTTAAAGAATGGCGCTCTGCCAATGCGTCTATCGCGGCCCAGACACTGTCATGAGAAAACATGTTGTGATCCGTTCATGCTCGTGACGGTTCCCATTTGACCGCCACCCATGTTTCATGAAGCCTAAAAGGATTTAAAACCTATTTTCAGCTTCACCTTACGGAGTTCAACCTACATAAATTCAATTATTTGCGCAATATGCATAAAATATCAGGGAAAATTTTCTTAAATCATGCAACGATTCGTGAGGATAAGGCAGTAGAAAAGCGCGGTACGAATTGTACCGCGCTTTTCACCAATCAGAGCAACGATCAGGCTGCTTTCTTGCTTTCGCCCTTATAGGGGTTGAAGCGCTGATAGAAAGTTTCGCCATTTTCGGCCAGATCGACAAGCAGTTTTGGCGCCTTGAACTGCGCGCCATATTTCTTCTGCAAATCCCGTGCGCGTTTGACGAATTTTTTAGCTCCCATACCATCGATATAAGAGAGCGTGCCACCGGTATAGGGCGCAAAACCGAACGCCAGAATAGAGCCGACATCCGCTTCACGCGGGTCCGTGACAATGCCCTCTTCCATCACGCGTGCGGCTTCCAGCGCAATCGTCACCAGAAAACGCTCTTTCAACTCGTTCACATCGATCTTGTCTGCATCCTGCTGCGGGTAGAGGTCTTTCAGGCCAGCCCAGAGATGCTTCTTGGCGGGTTTTGCCGGATAGTCGTAAAAGCCCTTGCCGTTCTTGCGGCCCTTGCGGTCAAATTCATTGACGAGCCTGTCCACCAGTTCGACATGACGCGGATCGACCGCCTTCGGTCCCAGATCGGCAAGCGTCGCTTTCAGGATTTTCTGCGACAGATCAATGGCCGTCTCATCATTGAGCGCCAGGGGACCGACCGGCATGCCAGCCATGCGCGCCGCATTTTCGATCATCGCCGGTGGCACGCCTTCAACGAGCATGTTGTAAGCTTCCGACATATAGCGCAGCACGCAACGATTGACGTAGAAGCCGCGCGTGTCATTGACGACAATCGGCGTCTTCTTGATCGCCCGCACATAATCGAGTGCCACAGCCAGCGCCTTGTCGGAGGTTTTCTTGCCGAGAATGACTTCGACCAGCATCATCTTGTCGACGGGTGAGAAGAAATGAATACCGATGAAGTTTTTCGGGCGTTTTGAGACTTTGGCAAGGCCGCTGATCGGCAGGGTCGAGGTGTTGGAGGCAAAGATTGCCGAAGATTTCAGCACATCTTCGGCCCTTTCGGTCGCAACCCGCTTGACCTCGCGGTCCTCGAATACCGCCTCGATCACCAGATCGGCACCATCGAGCGCAGCATAATCGGATGTTGCCGTAATGAGTGACAGGAGTTTTTCCTTGTCGACTTCCGTGGCGCGCCCTTTCTGGATATCTTTCGTCACGAGATCCGCCGTATGCGCCTTGCCCTTGTCGGCCGCGTCCTGATCCCGGTCGATCAGCACCACCGGAATACCGGCCTTGGCCGTCACATAGGCAATGCCTGCCCCCATGAAGCCCGCGCCGATCACCCCGATTTTCTTGAGCTTCGTCGGCTTTTCATCAACCGGACGACGCGCGCCCTTGTTCAACTCCTGAAGCGAGACAAACAGCGAGCGGATCATCATACCCGCTTCGGTCGTCTGAAGAATTTCCGTGAAATAGCGTTGCTCAATTCTGAGGCCCGTATCGAAGGGAACCAGCAGCCCCTCATAGACGGATTTCAGAATCGCCAGAGCCGCCGGATAATTACCCGATGTCTCACGGCGCAGGATGGCGGTTGCGGCAGGCCAGAGATTGGCACCGGCTGCGGAATAGATCGCGCCACCCGGCAGCTTGAAGCCCTTTTCATCCCATGGCTGAACCGGCTTGAGGCCAGCTTTAATCAGCTTCTTTGCGGACTCGATCAGTTTTTTGGCAGGAGCGACTTCGGTGACAAGACCCATCGCCTTGGCGCGTTGCGCGGTGAGGCTGGAGCCGGTCGTCATCATTTGAAGAGCGTCCTGCTGGTTGGCAAGACGGGGCACACGCTGTGTGCCGCCTGCACCCGGAAACAGGCCCACTTTCACTTCCGGCAGACCCATTTTCACGCCCGGAGCATCAGACGCCACGCGGGCATGACAGGCGAGCGAAATTTCAAATGCGCCACCCATACAGGTGCCGTTGATCGCCGAAACCCACGGCTTTCCAGAAGTTTCGAGCTTGCGGAACAGGCCACCCATCCACCCGACATTATCGAACAGGGATTGCACCGCCCCTTCCGGGTCCTTGGCCTTCTGCTTCTGGAACTCCCGGAACATGCCTTCGAGCATGGTGAGGTCCGCGCCGCCTGAAAAACTTTCCTTGCCCGATGTGATGACCACGCCCTTGATCTTGTCATCAGCAGTCGTCGCATCGATGATGGCATTCAATTCTTCCATCACCTCGACGGTGAAGACATTCATCGATTTTTCGGGCATGTCCCATGTGACAAGCGCAATGCCGTCAGCGTCGGTTTCAACCTTGAAATTTACATAAGCCATTGTTTAAACCTCCCCTTACACGCGCTCGATGATCGTGGCCGTGCCCATCCCGGCACCGATACAGAGCGTTACCAGCGCCAGATTGAGATCGCGCCGTTCCAGCTCGTCCAGCACCGTGCCAAGGATCATCGCGCCGGTGGCACCCAGAGGATGCCCCATGGCAATTGCACCGCCATTCACATTGATCTTGTCGGAGGGAATATCGAAAGCTTGGCAGTAACGCAGAACCACGGCGGCAAAAGCCTCGTTGAGTTCAAACAGGTCAATATCCGATATTTTTAGCCTTGCCTGCTTGAGAAGCTTTTCCGTCACATCCACAGGCCCCGTCAGCATGAGCGCGGGTTCGGAGCCGATATTGGCGAATGCGCGAATGCGCGCGCGCGGTTTGATATCGAACGCTTTGCCCGCTTTTTTCGACCCCACCAGAACGCCCGCGGCACCATCGACAATACCCGACGAGTTACCGGCGTGATGAACGTGGTTGATGGTTTCGACTTCCGGATGCGCCTGAATGCCGACCGCATTGAAGCCACCCATTTCACCCGGCATCACGAAGGACGGGTTCAACTGACCCAGTGCCTGCATATCGGTGCCCGGACGCATATGCTCGTCACGGTCAAGAATGGTCAGGCCGTTCTGGTCCTTGATCGGAATGACGGAATTTTTGAAATAGCCCTTTTCCCAAGATTTGGCGGCGCGCTTCTGGCTTTCGACCGCATAGGCATCGACGTCATCACGGCCAAAACCGTATTTGGTCGCAATCAGGTCGGCGGACACGCCCTGCGGCATGAAATAGCCGGGGAAGCCAACCGACGGGTCCATGTACCAGGCACCACCCGACATGCCCATGCCGACACGCGACATGCTTTCAACGCCGCCCGCAATTACCAGATCGTCGGCCCCGAAAGCGACTTTTGCTGCGGCCAGATTGATGGCATCAAGACCCGATGCGCAGAAGCGCGAAATCTGGATGCCCGGCGCCTTGAAATCATAACCCGCTTCAAAGGCTGCCGAACGCGGAATGACGGCACCCGCCTCGCCGACCGGATCGACGCAGCCGAAAATAATGTCATCGACCTTGCCCGTATCGATGCCGTTGCGATCACGCAGCGCTTCCAGCACTTTTGCACCCAGACGAACGGCAGGCACTTCATGCAGGCTGCCATCCTTCTTGCCGCGCCCACGCGGCGTGCGCACTGAATCGTAAATATAAGCCTCAGCCATTTTTTCCTCCGTGCCGGATTTGAGCATCCAGCCAAATCTCAAAATCTAAAATGCATCCGCATCAAGCGCCATCATGCTGTCCGCACCCGACTGGATGCGGGCGAGATGGGCAGCGCTTTCCGGCATGATCCGCTCGAAATAATAACGCGCGGTCACAAGCTTGGCCTCAAGAAAAGCCTTGTTGCCTTCATTCGAGCCAAGCTTTTCTTCGGCAATTTTTGCCATCCGCGCCCACATATAGCCCAGCGCCACCAGACCGAAGAGATGCATATAATCATTGGAAGCCGCACCGGCATTGTCGGGCCTGGCCATCGCATTCTGCATCAACCACATGGTCGCGGACTGAAGATCGTTGAAACCTTTCTTCAGATGCTTGGTGAAGAAGGTGAGCTTTTCATCATCGCGATTGGCCTCGCAGAATTCGCCCACTTCCTTGAAAAAACTGGTTATGGCGCGGCCGCCATTGAGCGCCAGCTTCCGTCCCACCAGATCAAGCGCCTGAATACCGTTGGCACCTTCATAAATCATGGCGATGCGCGCATCGCGCACATATTGGCTCATGCCCTGCTCTTCAATATAGCCATGGCCACCAAAGACCTGCTGCGCCATAACGGCATGCTCGAACCCTTTATCGGTCAGAACACCTTTCAGAACCGGGGTCAAAAGACCAACGAGATCATCCGCCGCCTGACGTTCAGCCTCATCGCTCGCACGATGCGCAATATCGGAATTGAGCGCCGTCCATAAAACGAGCGCACGACCGGCTTCGTTGAAAGCGCGTATCGTCATCAGGTTGCGGCGGATATCGGGATGCACGATAATCGGATCGGCCTTCTTGTCAGGGGCTGCCACCCCCGAAAGCGCACGGCCCTGAATACGCTCACGCGCATAGATCGCAGCATTCTGGTAAGCGATTTCGGCAATCGAAAGCCCCTGAAGCGCCACGCCAAGACGCGCCTCGTTCATCATGGTGAACATGGCGCGCAAGCCCTTATGCGCCTCGCCGATCAGATAGCCGGTTGCGTCATCATAATTCATGACGCAGGTGGCATTGCCATGAATGCCCATCTTCTCTTCAATGGAACCACAGGTGACACCATTTCGTTCGCCCGGATTGCCGTTCGCATCGAGAATGAATTTCGGCACAATAAAGAGCGAAATGCCTTTCACACCTTCCGGTGCGCCTTCGATACGGGCCAGCACCAGATGAATGATGTTTTCCGACATATCATGTTCGCCAGCCGAAATAAAAATCTTCTGGCCGGAAATCCTGTAGGAGCCATCACCTTGTGGCACTGCCGTTGAACGCAAAAGCCCCAGATCGGTGCCGCAATGCGGCTCCGTCAGGTTCATCGTGCCGGTCCACACACCTTCCACCATTTTCGGAAGATAGGTATTCTTCTGCTCATCGGTTCCATGGACGAGGATTGCGGCAATCGCGCCCTGCGTCAGTCCCGGATACATGGTGAGAGCCATATTGGCCGAGGACATATATTCGCCGACAGCCGTATGCAGCAGATAGGGAAGCCCCTGCCCGCCATAGGCTTCCGGCACGGCAAGACCAAGCCAGCCACCTTCGCGATACTGATCATAAGCCGCCTTAAAACCTTTCGGCGTCGTCACCGAGCCGTCAGATGCGCGGGTGCAACCTTGCCTGTCTCCGTTATGATTGACCGGAAACAGCGTGCCTTCGGCAAGCTTCGCGCCTTCCGACAAGATCGCCTCGACGACATCGGGCGAGGCATCGGCAAAGCCCGGCAGATTGTTGTAGCGCTGATAGTTCAAGACGTCGTTGAGAACGAAATTCGTATCCTCAACAGGTGCACGATAGCTCGGCATCAAAATCCTCCAAATTCGTCGCCTTAACTGCCCGCATAAGGCGAAACAGTTTCCTCATCCCGTTTCATGCCAGGGCATCATCATTATAGCGCAACGCTATGACAACACCGCATGACGCAACAAAAAAGCGTGTTTTTCCTCAAAAATACCGCCCTTTTTGCCGTTTTCCAGTCAATCGCATCATGAAACATGCGTGCGATCATCCAAACTGGAACAGAAACTAACGCAATTTGACGTTTCCGTAAACGTCAAAATTAATACATTCTTGTTTCCGCCGGATTGGCCGACTGTTGTGAATGCCGCCTTGGTTTGTCCAGATCGGGAAAACAGACTGGAATCGCCCAAAGGTTCGTCATCGCGATTTCAAGATTGCCTCAGATACTTCATTTTATTTGTACGCTGACAAGACTGGACTGGCTTCGGACAATAGAGAGGCGATTTAGCCTTTACATGCCTTGGTTGGCATCGGACTGGCACAGCTCGCTACCTTTACTATGCACGAGAACATCGCCACTGGGCGGCTTGTACCGGAGCTTGATCGTTTCATCACACGTGAAACGGAAGAGTGACCTAATCAACAGCACCCATGCAAACCGTAACGCTGATACTAGCCAGATTGACAGCCGCCATTTATATCAATATGTTCATTATACAGAATCATTCAGTATAGTGAATTTTATGAGTGGACGCGGCGTAGAAAGACTTCTGGATTTGCTCGAGTGGCTTGCAGATCATCCCGGACCGAACAGTCTTGGTGATATAGCGAGGGAACTTGACGCGCCTAAAAGTTCGTTGTTGCAGATGCTGCGCACACTGGTCGAACGGTCTTATCTCTATCGCGATGACCAAGGCGATTATCTGGTGCGCAGGCTTCCCGGACAGCAGTCTGTCGCCAATGGTGAACGTGCACTGACAGCCTCGCTGCTGCTGGCGATTGCAACGCCCATCCTGACTGATGCCGTACAGAAAACCGGCGAAAGCGGTTTTCTGGCGGTACTGGAAGACAATATGGTGCGCTATCTCAACAAGATTCTGCCAGACGTCGAGATTTACTATAATCGCGACATCCGTCCGGTAAGACATGCGCATCTGGTCGCTTCGGGGATTATCATGCTCTCCGGCAAAACCACTGAAGAACTCGGCCTCTATGCACAGGCAGCCGGTCTGGGCAATGCCGACAGGCAGGCACTTGATGACAAGATCGTCAAGGCACGCGAGCAGGAATGCTGGTTCAATCCGATTGGCGTCGTGGAGGGCGCCGCCGGTATTGCAGCGCCTGTTTATGATTCTAGCAATCGTATTGTGGCAGCCGTCAACATTTCCGGCCCCAAAGGCCGGATGGCCGACAAGCTTGAGCACATTCAAGGCGTGTGCATCGCGGCTGCACGCCGGATCAGCGAAGAGATCCGGCGCTCAATTTAAAAAATCATCCATGGGAGGAAAAAATGAAGTTTACCAGTCTCGGACTATTGATGGCATTTCTCTTGCCTGCATCTGCTGTGGCGCAGGAAATACCCGATTATTACCCGGATAATTACAAGGAAATCGTCGAGGCCTCGCGAAGCGAGAAAGGCATCACGATCTATTCCAATATGGCTGACAACAACTGGCAGCCACTGATCAAGGGTTTTGAAACCAGATACCCCTGGATCAAGGTCGAAACCGTCGATCTGGGATCGGGTACCGTCCATACACGCTGGGAAGCTGAAAAAGGCTCCAATGTGCGTTCAGCAGATCTGCTGGTATCCGGTGCCAATGAT